>JAUYPT010000102.1 GCA_030695685.1 Nanobdellota archaeon
GCACAAATGAAGTAGTTTCTTCATTTTGTGTGTTCACCAGCGGCGGTCGAATTTCTGACGCTGAGCTTTCCATAAGTCATAACTTTGGATCACACCACCAGTGAATACACTGGTGGAAAGCTCAGCTTCTACTATTAATTAAAAAAAGAACACAAAATAGACGCCAAAGGCAACCATCGCTGTCCAGACATAGCGGTTCCAATGCAGTATTTTAATGCCATCAAAATTGCCGAAGGGAATCATGTTAAATAATCCCAGCCAGAGGTTAATTCTAAAGCCAATATCTGTAATCGCGCCTAGATACGGTGCAACAAAACCAGCAGCTAAAAAAAGCATTCCCAAAAAAAAATTAACCAGCGGCCCGGCAGCGCTGATAATGCCGTTCTCTCGTCGCGTGACGTTTCCCGCGATCATCACCGCACCAGGAGCAGCAAAAATAAATCCCACAACGATTGCTAATCCTACTGCAATATAGAGCATCTGGTCGAATGCTCTAAATTCAGCAGCACAGCCATAGCGCTGAGCTACAAACTTATGGCCTAATTCATGAAACAAGAAGCCGATGCCTGCTGTCAATAAGGAAATCACAAAAAAAATCAAAAATGGAATGGAAAAGAGAGTGCCGATAGAAAAACGGCCGGAGAGAATGCTCATTCCTGAAAAGGCAAAGGTAAAAGCAAGTGATAATGCCAGCCAGGCTTTGGTAATGTCAATCAGTTCTGTCCTGGAAGTCCGTATTTTTCCAAACGTAATTTGTTCTGCCATGACCTATACTTTTTTATTTATTTTATTGATTGTGCCTTCTACGTGATCTAAATCCAGTTTAAGATCATCAATTGCATCGCGTAAATGCTCTTTCAGCCGCTGCGCTTCCTCTTCCAATTTTACAAGAAGAGTAAGGTCAGCAAAATTGTCATCAGCGCAGTCTTGACAATAATAATCAGATGTATCTCGTATTTTATATGCTGCCTCTTCTTCACAGACGATACATCTCTTAACCATTGCTATCTCAAAAAGAGAGGTTCTTTAAAAAAGTTTCTGGAAAAAGAATTATCAGCACTGGAGTCATTTCAGAAGAAACCGTTTAATCTCCTCAATTTCATCTTCGCTTACCGCACAGCCGTTGTATTTTGTCGACCATAAGATAGAATTAACTAAAAGTTCTTTGCCTTCTTTCAACTCTGGGATATACGCATCCAATAAGCCAATTTTATAGGCAATACTGACTAGTTCTATGGACCGAATAATCGTAACTCCTTTCATCTCTCCGCTAAATTGATTCATCTTCGTTTCGTCAGGAATGATATTCTTATGGAATCTTTTCTCCAATAATCGTTTCATCTCTTTATTATTCTCGACAAATAAACGCAATGTCCGTTCGTCGATGACTACCGCAGCGCCCAACTCCTGCGCCGATGCCAGAGATTCCATCTCTCCTTCCTGGATAATATCTAATGTTTTAGATTCCATTCGAAAAGAGTTATTTGCCAAATTAATCAATGTCGTTGTTTTCTGTGTTGGCACATTTTGATAGACTTCTAAAACACCATCTCCCAGCAGTTTAAGAACTTGCAAAGCTTCAAACTGAAACCGCTTAATGGTGATAGGTCTTTCCACTAATTCCCTTTTGACAGACGGCGTGATATAAAATTTTCCGCCGAACTGAGTCTTTAGTTGAGGAAGAATCCAGTCTAACCGAGACATGACTAAAGAAATGATCGGTCCTGAATCAAAAAAAAGTGCTTTTTCTGGCATTGTTGGCGGCATGTTATGATATGGAAAAGATTTTGAAAGCATTTGTTAATCTATTTTTAGCAGGAATAGTTTCACTATAGTCAATAAAAGAAACCCTTTTTCCGGCATAAACCTGTAAATCCCAATTAGATAATCCCATCAATCCTGCAGCTTGGCCGATCGATAATCCACGTTCCAATAATGCCGTTCCTTTCTTAATCCTGGCAGCATCCATCACATTCTGGAAGTGAATTTTTATTTTGGCATCACAACTTCGGACAAGAGAAAATAATTGTTTTATGTTCTGATTATACTTTCCAAACTCGCTCCGATGTAAGTTTTCTTTTGCCGATTGCAATTCAGCAACAATATCATGGTAATTTTTATCCGTAAAACAGTCTATCACTTTATAGATGGAATAAATGAGTACTGTGATTGAAATAAGGTCAAGATCTTTATGTAAAGCAACATCATCAATGGCATGATCACTGAGTTTTTCCAGCTCTTGGATGTCTTTTACTTCTTTTACCTTCAGAATTTCAATCGTTTTGCTAAGATCAAATAATATTTCTTTTCGTACTACTTCTTTCATTCAAAAAAGAAGGGTTTATGATTTTATTAATCTTTGGGTTAACTTTTGGTTAATAGTAAAGATAAGAGTTAATTTTTTAAATCAAGAACATTCCTTGCTCTGTATGGGCCTGTAATATAACGGCTATTATACACCGCTGGCAGCGGTGAGACCCGAGTTCAATTACGGTCAATGTTTGGCAAGTCCAAACGTTGCCGTTTGAAAGTCTCGGCAGGTCCATCGCAACGTGAAGGATCTGCCGAGCTCAAAGGGAAAACCCTTTCGCTGCTCGGCAGGTCCATATTTTTAATCATGAAATTCCGGGCAAAAAAGAGGTATGGATCTTCCAAAGTAATAACCTGTCCTTTCTGTGACCGGATTGCAACCCACGAAAATGAGCAGGCGGTTGCTGTCTGCCATCGCCATGTCAAAAGCGCTGTTCAAGAGATCAAATGCACCTGTGGTTCCTGGTTAGAGCAGCGTTCTGGAAAATACGGCGCGTATTTTAACTGTATCAACTGCGGCAATATTAATTTCAACAAGGGAATGGAATTAAAATCATTACATCCTGCACCATCAGCCATCGAAAAAGAGCCAATGTCAAAAATAGGAGAGCGTAAAAAAGAAGTGCTCAAAAAAAATGAATGTAATGAAATTACAATCACATCTAAAGACGTAGAATATTTTTAAGAAAATATGGGGCTGCGAGGATTCGAACCCCGGTCGCACCCATATCAGCTTTACGTCCCCAAGGGTGAATCCTGCCAAGCTAGACTACAGCCCCAATATAATTCTAATTTAAAACCTGTTTTTAAAAAGGTTGCGATGTTTTTCTTTATTGAGAAAAATTTAAAAACATCCTACTAATATTAGCTATAATAAAACTAAAACAGATACGATTGCAAGCAGTTTCAATGAGGTATTGATTATGCATTATAAAGAAGCACCAACAATAAAAATAGAAGAATTCACTGTTTTCCCTTATGCTATATTTGAAGACGCTAAAAATTCTGTTTATGATGCTCAAGAACATTTTGACCAAATGTTTAGAGTACGAAATTTCCATGAAGGGTATATTCTTGTTAGCGACACAAGAGTATTAGACGCCAGAGGCTTTGTTGTTGATAAACAAATGTTAAAAATTTCCCAAAGCGTTGAAACATTCTATAACATTCTTAGGGATAGTTCAGTACGCAATACTTGATAGATTTCTGAATAATCTCCATTGATTAAAGTTTTAATTCCCTACAAATAGAAATCGGGGTACTTTTGTACCATTAACTGTAACCTCTTCCAAAAACATCGCTTTCGGCCGAATCCAGAGCGCATTCTTCCCAAATTCAGAATCATAGAGAGCTTTGTAGATAACAAGCTCTTCTAATGTTTCACTATGCCTTCCCATACCGATAACTTGATAGAAATTTCCTTTATAATGTTTGTACTTTCCCAATTTTAAATTCATACTTTGGTAGAACTAAAGAAACTATAAATATTTTATGAATAAAGAAAATAAAGAAAAAAAGAAATTAATAACCAATACCTACTTCAACATCAGCTTCGGCATCAGCATTATCATCCATTTCTTTCTTTCCTTTGCCAATGCCAATATCTACTTTGATTTTGCCTTGGCTGATAGAGACATTTGCTTTTGCAGAAATTCCTAAGCCAATACCAACATTTCCTTCAGCATCCATACCTACTTTAACATTGGCCCTAACTCTTCCGTTTTTAATTTCAACTTTGGAATCAGCTTTTAGATCTACTTCCGCATCTTCACGAGTTTCTAGTTGTACGACAGGCGCCAAAATGTATTCTCCTTGCCCCGTAACATGCAAAGATTCATCAGCAATGAAATCAAAGCTCGCGGTGGAGGTTGAATCAGCTGTCACAACTAAATCTCCAACAATTTTTAACTCGCCCGAAGGAAGTTTAGCCTCATGTTCTCCTGCAGCATCGACAACCACTACATTAGAAATATCCAAGCGGACTTGCTGATAGGTTCCTTCTTCCAGCATGACATCTGCCAGCAATCCATGGCTTGCTTCTGCTTTTAACTGCAAAAGATCATAGGTTTTTTGTTCTGAAGAAACTGTAACCCAGCCTTTCTCAGCGCTATGCACTTGTACAGAATCAACTGTTACCATGATGCTCGTGACAGCACTCATATTTGCTGCTGCGTCCGTAATTGTAAACACGACTCGTCCTTCTTCTACTCCTGTCCCTTCAGGAGTTTCTTCCGGAACCTGTTGTGGGACACAGCCTAGAAGCAATGCTAACGATACTATCACTAAAATCATTAATAATTTATGTTTCATTTTTTCACCTTTTTTTGATTATTCAAAAAGAAAGAAGTTACTATTGTTTAAATATTTTACTCTACAACTTCCCCAACAATACTCCTCAGCATGTGATCAACAACCCGAATGCTGATTTTCTTTTTCAGCGGTAATCGTCCTTTAACACCAATAATCAAGGGATACGTTCCCATCTGCCGGCAAAACGTTGTTTTACCATCATACATTTCCGTCCAGACATCATTCATGATCGTTCCTTTAGGCAATAAACGCTGCAGCAGCGGAAAATCTATGTTCTGCCGGATGTCATTCCGCCACTTCCAATAATATTTTTTATTCTTCCGCAAAAATTTATTGCCTGCTTTCTGCGCCAGAAGAGTATTTGGCAGTATTGCTGCCTGCCGGATGTTAATCCGCCGTAATAATAAGCCTTCAGCTACAATTGCCTGCAATGCATCCATATTTCTTTGATGTGATGTTTTGCTTTCATCAATCAAACCAAAGACAATGTTAATCCCTGGTAAAAAACAGGGCAAACCATTCGCACCTCGCTTCGCACCATATTTATTGATTATCCGGATCGCTTTCATAGCGATGGCAGGAGTCGTGTTTAACAAATTAGCCTTGACAACATCAGGGTCAAAACTTTCCACGCCAAAAGCGGCAATATTTCCCGGAGTGCAATAGTTCACGATCGCTTCTGTAATCTCTTCGCCGCCCGGCGCAACGACGGAATTGGGATTGACATTATCAATCTGCAGCATTTCAATAGCAGGACATTCTTTCCTGATTTTCTGCAGCATCTCTATCGGCTTGTCAGAAACATAAAAGTCAGCTTGTTTTCCCAAGCGGAAATAACGGGCGCCCTGCTTGTAATAGGCTTTAACTTCTTGCACCACTGATTCCATGGAACGGTTGAAGAACGCGCTTTTAATCGGTTCAGTGCAGAAACTGCATTTTCCTACTTTGCAGCCCCGCCCAGTTTCAATTTCAATCACTCTCTTATCCGGAATCTGCGCTAAAATTAATGCACCTGCTTCCGAGAACTTATCTAATTTGTGAAAAGGTACTGTGTAATCCTTAATCTCATCAAAAAGATCCAGATTTTCCTGCTCAAAAAATTTGCCGCCTTCCAGCTGTGTTCCAAAAATAGCCGGCCCAGTAAGAATTTTGGTAGCCTTGATATCCCTCATCAAAGGAATTACTTCCTTCAGCGTTCCCGGCACGGCCGTTAAATATTTTCCAGGAACATGAACACCAATAATAACGACAAGAACATCAGTATTCTGCAGCACTTTTTCTGCATCATGAATAGTCGTGTTATAGACAAAGATATTGGTTTTCTCTTTTTCCGAAGGCTGTTTTTTGATGCCCTGATGCTTTTTCCACAGCCGCAGGTCATCAATGGTAAGATAGGTTACTGCATGCCCTTCTGTACTCAACTGCCCGTAAATGTAGCGAGGATAGGTTCCTAAGTATGGCGGCACGCCTAAGCCTGATGCTTCATCTGTATAGCAGTCCAAAATAGTATACTTCATACTCTCTGTTTCAGAGCTTTTTTTATAAATATTCCTTCATAATAAAAAGAATTGCTTTCTAAGAAAGAATAGGCGTAATATTTAAAAAGAATTGCCTCGTTGGCTGTTGTAACGGCCCCGTGGCTTAGCCTGGTACTTTGTAATAAACACAGAGCAGGAAAGAGCACACGACTGATACCAGTATGGTGGAGATCGTGAGGTCCCGTGTTCAAAGGCAAGTTACACTATGCGAGTCGTATGTAAGTGGGGTACTCACTTTGTTCGACCCCACGACATCAGCAAATCAGTGTAACGGCATGAAAGTCACGGCGGGGCCACTTTTATTACTTATTTTTTCTACAGCAAAGGCACTAAATATTTGTACTTATAGTAAGTGCCTTTGTATATATAAAAGCAAGAACAAGGTTCAAATATTTCTTGCTTTTAATATAAAACTATATAAAACAAAACAGAATAATCAAACCATGGCTAAAAAATCAATCTCCTCAGTAGAACTGGCAGCGCTGGTGAATGAACTGCAGTTTATAATCCGCGGCAAAGTTTCCCAGATTTACCACCAGGAAAATGAAGAATTTGTATTGCAGCTTCATGCACCGGGACAAGGAAAGCAGCTGCTAAAAATAGTACCGGGAAAATTTCTCTGTCTGACAGATGCTAAAGATGTTCCGCTTCGCCCTTCGGGATTCTGCATGCAGCTGCGGAAATATCTCTCTCATGCCTCGATCAACGATATGTACCAGCAGGAATCTGAAAGGATTGTTATTTTTGAATTAGAAAAATTAACCACGTTCTTCCTGATCGTAGAATTATTTTCCAAAGGAAATATCATTCTTACGGATAAAGATTATATGATTATCACCGTATTAGACCGGCAGATCTGGAAAGATCGTACCGTCAAACCAGGAGAAAAATATCTTTTCCCAACTCCAGGCATTAACTGGAAAAAGCTGACAGAAAATAAATTAGTATCTATCCTTCACAACAGCGACAAGAAAAATCTGGCAACGACGTTGGCAACAGAAATTGGGTTAGGCGGTGTCTACGCTGAAGAATTGTGCAGACGTAGTGGTGTTGATAAGGATTTACTGCCTACACAAGTCAGTCCTACAATGGCACAAGAACTTCTGAAAGAACTTACAACAATGATCAAGCAGATTAAAAAGCCGCAAGGATTCATCTATGCAGAACAGGTTACGCCGTTTCCATTGCTGAACGAAATTCCTCTCCATAAAACGAAAACGTACAATAAAGCCATCAGCACACTCAATCCATTTAATATTGTCTCACCCTACGATAAAAAAATTAAGGCTTTGGAAAGGACAATTGCCGAACAGCAGCAGTCGATTCACGAGCTGGAAACAAAAATGAGCCTCTCCAAGCAGAAAGGGGAATTAATCTATGAAAAATATATGCCACTTCAAAAATTACTGGAGATTGTCAAAGAACTGAAAAAGAACAAGGATTGGAATGAAATTGCGTTGGAATTAAAAAAAGAAAAGAAAATAAAAGCTGTTGATTTGAAACACAAAAAAATTATCATTGATTTGTAATATGGACAAAAACCAAACGATAATTAAACAGTATCTCCGCCTGATCTATACCTTCTGGGCAAAATTCTACGATAATTATGTCGAACCACGCTGGAAGTTTGACCGCCGGAAAGCAATCGAATTCCTTCAGATTAATACAGGAGATCGCATCCTGGAAATCGGCGTTGGAACAGGATTAAATCTGCCGTTCTATCCTCAAGACTGTACGGTAATTGGGATTGATATCTCGTCAGCAATGTTACAAAAAGCAAAGCAAAAGCCTCACCAGGCAGAAATCACTCTTCAAAAAATTGATGGACAGCATTTACCGTTTCCGCATAACTCTTTTGACAAGGCGCTGGCAACGTATGCCCTCAGAGTTTCACCGCATCCCAAAAAAGTTCTCCAGGAGTTAAATCGAGTAGTTACAAAAGGAGGCATCTTCTGCATTGTCGACCGCTTTAAAGGAAAGTCTATTATTTCATGGCTCCAGAACCCTTTTTTCTTTCTCATCGGCGGAGGATGGAATTACAATATTAACAAGTTAATAACAGGAACGTCTTGGACATTAGTCCATGACAAACCTTTTGGAACAAAAAGAAATACGCGGTTGATTATCCTTCGAAATGATTAGGATTAGAACATTGATCTGAAACAGAAGAAAATAGTGATTGACTTGTGATTTATTCCTCTAACTTTTTAATAGTACGATAGGCAGCTAAAAAATTCAAATCCATTCCGTATGAATAAATAGAATCTGTATAAGGTCTTATCCTAAAGTCTCTTTCAGTACTAAAATAAATACTGTTCTCTTTTATTCCCGCAACATAGACTAACCTTCGCTGTTTATCATCAAAAAGATTATCACCTTTTGCCATTGTACCTATTTCCACTATCTCGACAGGATGATAAAAGCCTTCTATTAAATCCTCCACTCTTCGAGGCTCTGGTAAATGATTCCATTCCATTAATCTGTTGAAGGCCATAAGAATCAAAGTCAACAAATTATTTATAATCTTTTTTATAATCAAAAATAGAGTTTACAATAAATAAGATGTAGTTAAGATAAAGCATAAATTATTTATAGTTCTTGAAGACCTCTTATAAGTATGGATGATAAAATAATAGATCAAGAAATGCATCATAAACTAGATCAATTAACCATAGAGTTAGAGCGTTTTTATGGCGCTCCCGTGCAAATAGAGATAGGAAGAGTGGTAGATGAGGAGTATTTCAATCCAGCCATTCTCTCTCTAAATAAGGTCGCTGATAACATCATCATCCATCCTCTCTTGAAGAGTCCATACGGCGAACTTCAACACCGACCGTGTGAAGTTATACCCTTGCCAACGAATAATCCAGAAATCCAACATGATTTAGGATTAATCAAAGGCAAATACAACCATTCCATCAACCAAGTGAATGAAAAAATAAACAGTATCGACCATATTTCTAATTTTGCCTCCTATTTAAAGCGGGATTTTTTTGAGGATCTTATCAATCATTTAGGGAAGAAATATCCTCTTGGTGAAACGGAAATTATTGCAGCACCCGGTAGTACGGAGCAATGGCCCACTATTGGTGGTGTTTTGGCAGATTTTGATGAATGGAAAAAAGAACGAACAGACATTTATAATGAAGCACTTGACTATCTTCAGGAAAAAAATGCGCTCTTCCGGCATCATCGGTTGACAGCCACCCTTTCCGGTGTTTACATCAGTAAACATACAGATGATATTTCTGATTTCAATTTAAATAAGCTGCTGCTCATCAAAAAAATCGCTGATGTAAAAATCCAATTACTTGACGAACCTGATGAATGATCAGAAATACCTTTCTCTTCCTGGACAAAATCGGCCGCAGAAAAGAGAGTTTAATCTGGCAGTCCGGCATTAAAGACTGGAACGATTTTTTAAAAACACAAAAAATCAATGGAATTTCTGTACAGAGCAAATATTATTACGATCGGAAAATACGAGAAGCGCAGCAAGCGCTGCTGCAGGAAAACGCATTCTATTTTAACGGCAAAATTCCATCTATAGAACGCTGGCGGTTATATCATTATTTTAAGGAAAATTGCTGTTTTGTCGATATTGAAACTGATTCCTACGGCAGGATTACAGTTGTAGGAATCGCTGACAGCATAATGACTAAGCACTTTGTACGGGGAATTAATTTTGAGTCGCCTAGTATTAAAAATGAATTACAAAAATATACCGTCATCATCACATTCAACGGATCATCGTTTGACCTGCCAAAATTAAAAAAAGAAGGCCTTACTCTACATCACCTTCATATCGACCTTAAGCCGCTGTGCATCAATCTAGGGCTAAAAGGAGGATTAAAAGAAGTAGAAAAAATCCTGCAGTTAAAACGTCCGGCACATCTCTATGGCAATCCTGTTGACTTATGGAAATCATTCCATGCGTCCGGCGATCGTGAGTATTTGGATCTGCTGCTGGATTACAATCGGGAAGATTGCGAGAATCTGCAGAATGTTATGAATTATGTGTATAAAGAAATGAGCAACAAATTATATAAACACTAAAATTTACCTCAATTCCATGCACAAAGTAACTCCCTGGGAAGTAAAAGGAAACATTGATTACGACCAGTTAATGAAAGAGTTCGGCGTTTCCAAGATTGATGATGATTTATTAAAAAGAATTAAAAAAAAAGCTGGAGCGCTTCATCATTTCCTGCGGCGGAACATTTTCTTTGGCCATCGAGATTTGAATTTTATTTTAGATGAATACGATAAAGGCAATACCTTTTTTTTGTACACCGGCCGTGCTCCATCCGGCCATACTCATCTCGGCCATCTTGTCCCTTGGATGTTTACAAAATGGCTGCAGGACAAATTTAATGTAGAACTGTATTTCCAGTTTCCCGATGAGGAAAAATTTCTCTTCAAAAATAATTTAACGTTAGAAGATACAAAAAAATACACTTATGAAAATATGCTTGATGTCATTGCGCTTGGCTTTGACCCCAAAAAAACACATTTTCTAGTTGATACAGTCCATGCTAACCTAATGTATCCAGAAGCGCTGAAGGTAGCGAAAAGAATTACCTTTTCCACTGTTAAAGCAGCATTTGGTTTGACAAATGAAAGCAACATTGGCAGTATTTTTTATACCTCAATGCAGGCAGTCCCGGCGTTCCTGCCCAGCGTCATAAAAAAGAAAAAAATACCTTGTTTAATTCCTCATGCCATCGACCAGGATCCTCACTTTAGAGTTTCCCGGGATGTCATTCCTAAACTGGGATATTACAAACCAGCATCAATCCAATGCCGTTTCCTGCCAGGTTTAGCGGGAATGGATAAAGACGGCAAGATGTCAGCGTCTGAAGAATCAACAGCAATTTACACTATTGATGATGCCCAGACGGTGAAACATAAAATTAACAAGTATGCTTTTTCAGGCGGGCAGGCAACAATTGAAGAGCACCGCAAAAAAGGCGGCAATCCAGACATTGATATCGCCTACCAATGGCTGCTTTTTTTTGAAGAAGATGATGCAAAACTGCACAAAATCTATGCTGATTACAAATCTGGAAAATTATTGTCTGGAGAATTGAAAGCAATCCTGATTGAGAAATTAAATACATTCCTAAAAGTACATCAACAGAAACGAAAAGCGGCGGAAAAGAAAATTGAGAAGTTTATGTTTCACCTCTAAACCACGCAATATTTAAAAACAGTAAATGCTTCCTTCTACAGTAGAGATTAATAATGGCCACAAGAAAAGTTCATTCAAAAAAAAGAATGCCGATGAGAAAAGCACCCTACCGCTGGCAGGCAGCACCGTTAAAAGCCAGTTTCATGGTTCTGGCAGTGCTTGGATTCTTAATTACCGCTTATCTCATTGTGCCGGCTAGTTTTAATTTTGGTGTTGCTTTCATGGTTTTGTTTATCATCATGTTTATTGCTTCACTTATCAGCATGAGTAAAGAACCAGTAATGGAAAAATAATCATTTCTTAAACAATACATCAAATTTCTCTTTGGCCTTGCTTTCCTTCCAGAAGATTTCATGAGATGCTCTCTTTTCAAATAAGGCAATCGCTAATGTAATCTGATTCTCATCCGTGTTGATGCCATTCTTAATGGCAAGAGATTTGGCATCATCCAAACACTGATCTAACAACTGAAAATTTTCCCGGCGGCAGCGCTCGGCAACCGCTTTTTCTTCTTCCTCAGCTAAGAAGATTTCTTCCCAGACGGGATAGTTGCTGCCAACTGTTGTTTTAGGAAAAGTCTTGGAAAAAGCCATAATAGGCATCGATAAGAACAAATATTTATAAATTTCTATTCCCAATGAGAGAATATGCCATCATTCTGGAGACACGTCAATCAAGTACTGAAAGAATCCGAGATCATTATTGAAGTGCTCGATGCCCGAATGGTAGACGAGACACGGCATCGGGAACTGGAACGCAAGATTGAAGCATCGGGAAAGAAAATTCTCTATGTTATTAACAAATGCGATTTAGTGCCTAACGAAGCGCTGGAAGAAATCAAGAAAAAAGTAACGCCGAGCGTTTTTATTTCCAGCAAAGAACGGTTAGGAACAACTATCCTCAAAAAGAAAATCCTGCAGATAGCTCATGGAGAGCATGTTACCGTTGGTGTTGTGGGGTATCCCAATGTCGGAAAATCATCGTTGATCAACGCGCTTGCCGGACGACATAAAGCCAGGACATCTGCGGAAAGCGGCTTTACCAAAGGGATGCAGAAAATTCGAGTGGACAGCAGGATTACCATCCTCGATACGCCTGGTGTCTTTCCTTCCAAAGAAAATGATACTATTAAATATGGATTTACCAGCGCTATTGATTATGGCAAAATAAAAGACCCGGAAATAGTTGCTTTAAAGCTGATTGAAGCTGAAAAAGAACTAATTAAGAACTATTTTAACTTATCCCAGGATGATGCTGAAGAAATGCTTGAAGAAATTGCATTTAAATTTAAAAAATTACAGAAAGGCGGCAAAGCAGACTTGGAAACAGCTGCCCGTTTTTTGCTGAAAGAATGGC
>JAUYPT010000105.1 GCA_030695685.1 Nanobdellota archaeon
AAAAGGTTGATCTGTCCCTTCAGAAATGCTAACCATATTGCCTATATGTTCTTCCCATTTTTCTTTTACTTTCCTTTGGAATAATTGGTCTAATGTCATGTTCTTTTTTTCAATGATAAAAAATGGGCCTGGAGGAATTTGAATCCCCGACCTCTGGCTTTCCTCAAAGCATATTTATGGTTTTGATTATTGTCCCATAAACGGTCATATAAGACCAGCGCTTTAGTTCAGATATCTTATCTGTCTAACCAGGCTGAGCTACAGGCCCACGAAGGAGTTAAATAAAACCCTCATTTAAAAGATTTTCTTTCCATGGGGCTCTGTTAGAAAATGTCTCGCTCGTGGCGCTCCCATAAAAATAGCTTCGCTAAAATGGAGCGCAACCTAGCTGTCTTACGTCCTCAGAGGCAAAGCCTCTGGGACCCTGAGAAAGCAAGGCTTTCTGGGGTCCCAAAAACTCCGTTTTTGAAGACACAAAAGGTTTTTGCCTTTTTGTGATTAGCTAACGGCACTCACTTGCAGCGACGTGCGAGCAAACTCGCTTTGCTCGTTTGCAAGTCACTGGCGACATTTTCTATTAAGCTTTCCATGAAGAGACTTATAATTCACTTTCCCTACCCTTAAATTACAACAAAGTTATATAAACCTAAAAAGAAGTTTTAGAACATATACTATATAGCCTGTAATACCCATGAATCTTAATCACGTTAAAAAATTAATGGATCGCAAGAAAACATCCCGCAAAGGGGAAAATGGCTCTGTCTTAATTATCGGCGGTTCGGAAGAAAATGTTGGCGCAGTTATTTTAGCTGGCTTAGCAGCGCTCCGTGCTGGCTGTGATCAAGTTACGATTGCAGCTCCAGAAAAGATTGCCTGGACGATCAATCGTTATACTCCTGATTTAATCACTGTTAAGCTCAAGAGCAGCAATTTTACGGTTCGTGATGCTAAAGAAATGGTCAAATTTGCCGAACATTTTGATGCAGTTCTCATCGGGAATGGCCTTACCCGCAAGGCAGATAAGTTCTGCCAGTACTTCATTAAAAAATCTTCTCGATTAAAAGTTATTGATGCTGAAGTGTTGAAGTCGCTGTCATTTAAAGATTTTGGCAATGCTATCTTAACACCACAGGAAACAGAGTTGGGGATGATGCTGATCAACAGCCATAAAGAATTCCTTCTGGAAAAGCTGCGGGATGCTAATCCGAAAGAAAAAGCAGAAGTTTTACAGGGTAATTTACGGTACTTTTTGTTCAATAACAATGTCCTGCTGGTGAAAGGGCCGACAGATATTATCATTTCTAAGAATAAGATTTCATATAATAGGACCGGCAACCAAGGCATGACGAAAGCAGGTACGGGAGATGTTCTTGCCGGTTTGACAGCAGGCTTTCTTGCAAAAACGCGGGATTTATACAAAAGTGCTGCGGCAGCTTCATTCATCAATGGTTTTGTCGGTGATTTACTCTTAAAGAAAAAGAAAGGCTATTCTTTCATTGCGTCTGATATTGTGGCGGATTTAGAGCATGTTAATAAGTTGATGAAGAAAAAATAATTATTCCTCTTTCTGCATATAAATGAATTTAATCATATCAATGCTCTTGCTACAATCCCTATAATCATAATGCCTATAAATTTAGAGATGAATGAAAACAGAATAAATTGATATGATCTCAGGTGTGAAAATCCAAGGATGCTTATTGCCAGCTCGTCAGGTAATGGTGATGCAAAGATTACACAGCCGATAACTAATGTCAGCCACTTTAACAGCTTTAACTTGGCAAGGATTTTTAATCTTATTTTTCTTTTTTGTGCTATGAGTTCCAAAAAATGTTCTGAAAACCTGTCTCGCACTATTCTGAAGATAATGACATCCACAAGAGTAGCGCCAAGAGCACCAAAAAAGGCGGTGGACCATAGTGAACTGATTTGGGCAATTTCACCGAGAGTCACTACTGCTGGCGCCGTTGTGAACACGGTTGTAAAAAACATTCCGGCGATAAAACTTCCTATAAACTTTAACCCTTGCGCAGAAACAAGAATCTTGACAAAGACATTATTTTTGGCCAGAATAAGTGCAATGATAATACTGATGGCAACAAGTGCTGAATCCCGTATGAGCAATAACTTATTTTCTTTCATCTCTTCTGCCTGTCGTCAAATAGTATGCCTATAAAGTATATAACTTTTACTATAATTTAGTAAACGACATAAATAAGTTATAGTGAATTGGTCGTTTACTATATAGTGAGCGACTGGATTAATAGGTTATTTTTGTCGCTCACTAATTTATCGAGCACCACAATTGTTATATAGGATATTGTGTATGGTGTGGAACAATGAAATTATTGATCCTGGGTCTTGCTGATGCAGTGAATTATATTCCCACTGATCTAACATATGCTATTCGCATCGATTCAGAGCTTATTCCCTTTGGCTCTGATTTTGCACTGCAGGATTCTGATTTATATACAATCACGCAGTATGTTTTTGATGATCGAACACCTCACGAAGGTGATGGGAAGTTGTTGGAAGAAAAAACAGCATCTCAACTCATTGATGATTTTAAGCACAGAGGTTTACATTATGATACTCTTTTGGTTCATTGTATCATGGCAAAAAACAGAAGCCCTGCTGTTGGCATGGCGCTGAATGATATTTTTAAGATTGGTTATAATCTCTCTGAATTACAACATAAATATCCTGACGCTAATAAGTATATTTATGAAACACTGATAACTGCAGCGAAGAAAATTCTTTGACTTATTATTATTCACATCCCGGCCAGAGCACAATATGTTTCTGCAGATTAAGTCCTTTTTTACCAGCACACGTCGTTTCAAAATCATGCAGCTCTCCTTCCGTGTTAAAAATGGCTTTCATGCCGGAAGGAAAGTGGAGCTTATATTCGATAGTCCAGCAGGTAGAACCGATCTCTTTTCGCCTTTTTAATTTCCCAGGATGGTAATACTCATATTTGGCAAATCCCTCGTCGAGCTCAAAATAAACATAGGATTTGGAGCAGTCCAGTGTTTCTTTGTCTTCTATAAGCTGTGATGACGGCACAAAAGAAGGTTCTTTTCCCACAAAAACTTCTGTATTGAAATGTGTTAAAATGTGCTCTAATTCTTCACGCTGCGGCGAAGTTAAAACTGTACTCTTTGAATACTCATTGACTTCTATTTGCTGGTTTTCTGCTGATAGTTGTAATGTATTGATACCACTTTGAACTGCCCTATAATATTCATAGATGATGGAAGAAGCACAGGCAAGCGTGACGGCGGTAACCGTCAACTGTTTCCAATATTTTCGTAACACTTCCTATCAGGATTGATAATATTATTTAAAACGTGCGAAATTCCACATCACCGACAGATTAATTTATAAGGATTAACTGTCCTTGTAAATCAATGGCAGAACAGCATTTAATTGTGGATAGCCTCAAATTTGGGTACGAAGGACTGTTCAATACGTCAGAATTGTATCACCTTATCTCGAGCTGGTTTTATGACAAAGGCTGGGAGTGGTACGAGAAAGTAAACCAGGAACAAGTAACATCGTCCGGAAGGCAAATTACGATTCTGTTAGAGCCTTGGAGAAATATTTCTGATTATTACAAATTAATCATCCGCCTAAAAATGAATTTTATTGATGTCAATGAAGTTGAAATTGAACATCGCGGAAAAACAATACGCATGAGCCAAGGAGTTATTCGTGTGACATTTGACGGTTATGTCATCAGCGACCGTAAAGAGAAATGGTCTAAAAAGCCGTTTTCGTGGTTCCTAGGGTATGTTTTAGAGCGCTACTTTTTTTATGAGCATTTTTCCAAAGCGAAAAATTGGCTGGAAAGTGATCTTCATGATTTATACACTCACATCAAAAATTACGTAAATTCTATTAAGTACACCTATCAACAGTAACCATGGAAGTCGACATACGCTATGAAAAGAACCTTGTTGTTAACAACAAGGAGCTGAACTATAAAGGAATTTTCCGCTCCGATGAGCTCTTTAGCGTTATTAATAAAGCCTTGACAGTGCGAGGCTATGAACAGCGGGAAAAGAAGACGGAAGAATTAGTCACGGAATCCGGCAGGAGAACATCTCTGGAACTGCGGCCGTTCAAAGCAAAGGCAAATTATATTTTCTACATGATTAAAATAAAAATTCTGCTTGACAATGTAACTGAAGCGAGAGAAGATCAGCAGAAATATTTGAAAGGAGAGGTATCAATTTCATTTGATTCCTGGCTGATGACTGATTACCAGCATCGTTTTGACATCAAGCCAGTACTTTATTTTCTGAAGGGAGTGATCAGCAAATATTTCTACAAATTTCCGCTGGAAGAGAAATTTCCCAGCGAATTACGAAGCGATACTGACTATATTTACCACCAGATTTCGTCGCTGTTGAAATCGTATCAGAAGCCTTCCGGTAAACCGAGAAAAAAGGAAGAAGATATTAAGAAAGAAGTGGAAAAGGAAATTAGCGGATTAGAATAAATAAAAATAATTCTTACTCGTCCCGGTAATGCTGCTGTGATAAGCCGACATAGGTTTGCAGCAGCTGGTCATGCGACATTTTTTTGGTATTATACTGTCTCTTGCTGAGCTTAAACTCATCCACAATATTATCAATGGCCTGCCGTATTTTATCCATGTGTTCCGGATCATGAAGGCCATGTTTTTCAGCAAGTTTTCCAACCAGCAGGTTTTTGTGATGCTTGACCGGTTTTTCCAGGAAGCCTTGCAGCCCTTCTGCAGTGATTGGATTATTTTTATCCTCACTGGCTAAAGCTCTTTTCAATGAATCACGCTCAACGTTATAATGATGCTGGGTAACAACATCGATATATCTATTGCCCTGTTCATCTTTTATGCTGGCTAAATTGTCATACCCTTTTTGGTCGATGCCGAAAATGCGCCGGTGGGAATGATAAGCTAAGGCATCATAGATATCATCGGCCAATTTTTCGGCTTGGTCTTTATCAAATTTGCTTTTATAGCTGACGACGCCTTTGCTGTTGGTATATTTCGCGTGCTTGATGTAAACATCAGTGATAGCTGGACCAATTTGGTCAATGTGCTGTTTTTCGTCAGCGTTGGCAATATCTTTGGAAATCTTCTTAAAATCAAGATGTGGTTTTTTCTTTTCCTCTTTTCCTTTTGCTGCCATTGATATGCAGAATTAAAAGAAGTATAAATAGTTTTCTAATAATAAAAATAAATTATTATCGCTGATCAGGATTATTTACTTTAGCCCAAGACCTATTCAGGCCACGCAGATAATTCTGCATCAATTCTCTTTCTCCTAAACTTGGCAAGTCTTTTACTTTATAGACTTCAGGATCTAATTCGAAGACAGAAGCCAGGTTATTCAGTCCATCCCTAATGCCAGGAATGTTATCTTTATATGTATCATTTAATACTTTAGATGCTTGGATGTTAAGATAATTTCCACCTACTTGCAGGGCACTGTTGTATGCAGCTTGGTTGCTAAGAGGATTATTGCCTAATAATTCTTCTAGAGAAGTTCGATCAAATCCAGTCATTGCTTGGGCCATGATATCAGTATATTTATCACCATTAAAATCAACACACTTACTAAGTTGCTGCGTCAAATCTTCAGGCATGTTTTTAAAATGTCTATTATGGATATGATAGGTTATACTATCCATTATCAAATTAATAAATTGCTCTTTCTGCACTCTTTTGGTGTCATATTGAACTTTGCCTTGCTCGTCAACATATTTACTTGCATTAATAAAATAATCAAGTATCGATGTTTCCAGAGAGTTTACTACTAATTTCTCTCGAAGACCAAATAATTTTTCGTTATTTGCATCCAATCTATTCTTGGCAAAACGTTCATCAACCCAAATGGGAGGGTTCCCTATTTGTACCATATTTTTTGGAGGAGCAATAGGTTGAATACCTGATCTTGGAGTTGTTGCCATATTTAACCATTATTTCGATGAGCTTTATATAAACATTTCGGTGAAATTTGAGAGAAAAGAATGTTATGGTTTGTACAACAGATCCTTTTGAAGAATATACTCCCGCAATTTATGCATGGCATCTCTTAATCCCATTGGTTCTGTTCCAAAAACAGATTCCAATGAATCTAAATTACCATTAAAATTGATGAGATAATCTCTGGCACCGAATGAGGTTTTTTTATCGCTTTGTTCGGATCTTTCTTCAAGAATGTGAGATATATCCTTAAGGCGTTGTGGTGCTTCTTGCATTCGCTGAAGAACTCCTTCTTGAGAATCACTTCCTTGAGGTAAAGATTGATAATATTCATTTATTCTTCGCTGAAATTGTTCCGGTTCCCGTACTCCACTCGGTTTTCGTAAATACCGTTTTTCTTCCCGCCAGACAACTTTTTCTTCTTTCATAATCATCCTTGTTTAAATTCAAACTATCCTCTTATTTAATGTTTTCGCCTTTTTAGAAGAGGTATGAGCATAACATTAAATATATCCACCATTATTTGAAAAATATGGCCAGAAGATTCATCTGCACTGGATGTGACAATAAGATCATGGTGGATGGACCTCAACGGCCGACACGGTGTCACTGTAACATGTGTTTTGGATGGTTTGACATGGGGAATGCTGACGAGATGAAGAGCTATCGTGCCATCAAAGAAATGGAACTGCGATCGCAAATGATGCTGTCTGATAAACATACTTATTGAAGCATTTCTATCTCTCCCATTATTTTCTGACCAAAACGTCCCACTGCCAAAAGAAATAAATATAAATTTGGAAACTATATTTTAACCTAGATAGTAGAAATGTCCCACATGACCAAAAAACAATCTAAATCATTGCAGCCGAAATCAGTCAAAGCGTTAAAGGCAAATGAAGAGCAGAAGCAATTGCCGCAGGAGATGCCTAAGCTCCCGCCGGAAATGGAAAAGAAGCTCAAGGCATTAAAGACAAAACTCGATTCTTTTAAAGAAAAAGTTCTGGAAAAGTTTGGTGATTATATTGTCGGCATTACTCTCCTGCCGCCGGATAAGGCCCTAAAAGGAGAAAATCGTCCGCAAGATACGGACAGTAAAAACAGTGAAGATAAAAGTAAGGACAATAAAAGCAGCGATGACAAAAGCAAGGGTGATCAGAAAATTAGTCTCCTCGTTTTGGTGGATGATAGTGACAGCAAAAAGATGTCTAAAGAGGAATTGCACCAGAAATTTTCTGAAATTATCAAGAAAATCGCTGAAGACGTTGATAAAGAGATTCAATCGCAAAGTGTTCTGCTCACGGATTTATGGCAGACGTGTTACGATGCTAAATATGATTTTAATACTTTAATCTCGGTAGGCGCTCCTATTTATGATACTGGTATGCTGGCAGCAATTAAGATTGCTGAGATCCATAAAACGATGGTCTTGAAGAAATTTGAAAAATATATTCTCAGTTATGTTTTAGCCGGTTCATTGACACAAGGGAAGGCCACTCCTACATCGGACATTGATGTCTGGATTGTCATTGATGACACTGATGTCAAGAAGATGACGCGGGCGGAATTGAAGGATAAGCTGCGTGCAATCATTATTGGCATGGGTGGGGAAGCAGGGGAAATTACTGGCATTAAAAACAAGCTCAATATCCAGGTCTACATTCTTACTGATTTCTGGGATTCTCTCAAAGAAGCAAACCCGATTATTTTTACCTTGCTTCGGGATGGCGTTCCGTTCTATGACCGCGGCATTTTCATGCCCTGGAAACAGCTGCTGCGCATGGGGCGAATCAAGCCCAGTAGAGAAGCAATTGATTTGTTTATGAGCACCGGTGAGCAAAGCTTAAGCCGGATCAAATTAAAATTAAAAGAGATGGGCATGGAAGATACGTATTACTCTATCTTAACACCGAGCCAGGCTGCAATCATGCTTTATGGCTTGCCGCCTCCTACTCCCAGAGAAACGCCGGAAGTGCTGGAAGAAATTTTTGTCAAGAAAGAGAAAATGTTAGAGCAGGAATATGTCAACATCCTGCGCAAGAATGTCGAGATCCGTAAAAAGATCGAACATGGCGATAAAAAAGAATTAAGCGGCACGGAATTGGATGAATTATTAACCAATTCAGAAAAGTTCCTGAAACGAATCCGGGAATTGTTTACGCAAATTGAAGAAAAGCACAATGAAAAAAGTATTTTATTTTTATATGATGAAATTATCACCATCATTCGGGATGTCCTGAAACAGGAAGGCATTGAACGGGCGCAGGACGCAGAGATTGTCAAGCTCTTTGAAGATGAATTAATTTCGACAGGAAAAGTTCCGGCGCGGTATCTTCGCGACTTAAATGAAATTATTGAGGCCAAGCGGAAGTATGACCTGAAGAAATTAACCAAGAATGATATTGAAAAAGCGCGCAAAGGCAGCGGCGACTTAATCAAATTTTTGATTGAATATATGCAGCGTAAGAGAGGAAGAGAATTGGAACGGGCAAAAATCAAAGTCAAGCACGGCGAGAAGTATGGCGAAGTTATCCTTCTGGAAAAAGTTGCTTTTGTCATCCATGATCTTGATGCTAAAGAAACAAAGATTGAAAAAGCGCCGATTACTGCCAATGGCAGTTTAGGAGTGTTGGAAGATTCCAGTTTGGAAGAGTTTGAAAAAGCATTGGTATCAACAAAATTTCCTTCCCGTGTGTTCATCAAAGAGCCTATCTTTGAGGATATGAAGCGTATTTTCGGCAGGGATGTAGAAGTATTAGTGCATTATTGAGATTTATGCAAAAATAGCCAGAAAACCATTG
>JAUYPT010000109.1 GCA_030695685.1 Nanobdellota archaeon
CTGCTCTTGCTATTTTCTTTTTCCGTCATCGCTCAAGAGAATAAAGTCTACCATTTAAAACTGCTGGCCGTGCAGGATAATGGCAAAACTATTGAAGGCAGTGATGCTGATCTCTATCTGGAATTAAAAGAAGGCTCCGGCAGAGTATTCCTGGAAACATTTCCGTTAACCAAATTTGACACCCAGATTTCTACCCGTTTTGCCAAAGATATTGCCTGCAAACAATTCAAATTAGACTGCAACCAGTATGACTTCATTTTTACGATTAAAGCAAAATCGAATATTGTTGCCGGCCCCTCTGCCGGTGCAGCGATTGCAGCGTTAACAACCATTGCCGTGCTTGATTTAAATTATGATCAATCTGTTGCCATCACCGGTACGATTAATTCCGGCGGCTTAATCGGTCCTGTCGGCGGCGTTAAAGAAAAACTGGAAGCTGCTGCTGCCAGCGGTCTTAAGAAAGTCTTGATTTCCACGGGAACCGGCAGGCAGAATGTATCGTTCAACAATCACAATAAAACACTGATTGAGTATGGCGAGAATGATTTAGGATTGGAAGTGGTTGAAGTCTTGGAATTAAATGAAGTGATTGAAGAAATTACGGGTGTGCGCCTTAATCATCAGGAAATAATCATTGCTGAGAATGCTGAATACACCACAATCATGGATCAATTACAACAGATGCTCTGCACCAGAAGCACTGAGATAAAGTCAGAACTGCTCACCAAAAAAGTATCCTGGAACGATATTCGTGAAACCGTTGTCCGCAATGAGCTTTTAGCGGAGAATGCAACTGCAGTTAGAGATTATTATTCTGCCGCCAGCTACTGTTTCAGCAATAATATCCTATTGCGGACGAAACTTTATGAAGGGCGTAATCTAACATCAGAAGAACTGTCATTTAAATTTAGCAAGCTGGAAATTGATACAGCAAATCTGGAAAAGGAAGTTGATGCTGAAGAGATCAAGACCATTTCTGACCTGCAGACGTTCATGATCGTCAAAGAACGGCTTAGCGATGTCAAAGATCAGATCAAAAAATATCATGATGGGGAGCAGAAAAAAGAAGAATTATATGGATTACTAGGATTTGCCGAAGAGCGGTTCTTTTCTGCCTATGCCTGGAAGCAATTTTTCATGATGACTGGAAAAGAGTTTATTCTGGATCAATCTGTACTGGAAAATTCCTGCATCCGTAAAATAGCGGAAAGTGAAGAACGATTGCAATATGCTACCCTCTTCCTGCCCAATTTTCCGTTCACCATTGATGATAAAATTGCCACAGCACAGGAAGCATTACAACAGAAGCAATTTTCGTTATGCCTGATTACAGCAGCACAGGCGAAAGCAGAAGCCAATGCCATCTTAACAGTTCTGGGTCTAACAGATGAGATTATGGAAGACTATCTTCAGGTCCTCAATACTGCCGTGGAGCGGATCATTGCTGAAAATAGCGCTGATGGTGTCTTTCCTATTCTTGGATATTCCTATTACCAATATTCCAACTCTCTGCGGGAAGATGAAAAATTCACCTCATTATTATATTTGGAATACGCCTTGGAAATGAGCGAATTAGAAATTTATTTTCCGGAGAAAAAAAACTTCTTGCCGCAGAAGTATCACATCAAGGATGAAATCTTTATTTTCATCGCAGGATTTATAGTAGGGATTATTGCCATCATGATGATTCAGGAAAATAGGAAACATCAACTTCCGGCAAAGAAAAGAAAAATAGTACATCAGGATGTTGTAACGATAGAAAAGTTGAATGATAGTAAAAATAATTGACAAGAATATCTAGATTCTTATAATGATAATAAAACCCCTGGCCAACCACCGAAGCAGTTGGCTGGGGAAAAAGAGGTGATAGATGTTTAATACACGGAAGTAGCAACTCCTATATAAATCTTTTGGTAGTGAGTATTTAAAAGTAGTGAAAGAATGGTTTTATCTCATTATTGATGATTGCAGCGATACTTTTTTATAACTAAAACTAATTAATGGGAAAGATGAAGATGAGAAGAGTAATCCCCATTATCATTCTAGTATTTGTAATTAGTACTCTCGCTGAAGCGGCAACGATTAAAGGATCTGTCTATAATACTCAATTAGAGCTGGAAAAGGATGTTCTTGTTGAAATCAATACCATCCCGCTCCAGAAAGTGCTGGCAACAGATGGCCGTTATTCGTTTGAACTTTCACCAGGAACATATACATTAACTGCACGAAAAGGCCTGATTGAGATCAGCGAAGAGGTAACCATCATCAAAGAAGGAATTTTTACGCTGGATATTTTCCTGCTGCCGGGATTCAGCGATGAAGACCAGTTGTGGCAGGATACTGATACAGCGTTTTTTGATGAAGACGATGAAACCCCAAGATGGGCGTATTGGGTTACGGCAGTCGTAATTATTCTACTTCTGTTCAGGATTTTCCGGGCACGGCATAAATACGGCTCGCTGCGAAAATTCCGGCACGAAGCGAGAAAAGAACAGCGCAAAACAATTGATGAAATCAAAGCAGACATCGCCAATGAACCAGGCTATACAGAAAAAGTATTGGAGATCATGGCTACCAATGACGGGCGCATTTCCCAGAAAGAGCTGCGCAAAGAACTGCTGCCATTATCAGAAGCAAAAGTAAGTTTAATTATTACGGAGTTAGAGCATCTGGGAAAAATTGAAAAAATAAAGAAAGGGCGGGGAAATGTGCTTATCCTCAAACAAGAGGAAGATAAAACAAACAAACCATGAAGCGAATAGCTCTTCGTTTAGCCATATTACCAATTGTCGGATTTAGTTTTGCCACCTGTTTTCGGGATCTACAAAAGCCGGCATTAGAAGAAACGTTGCGTGAAAACTATGGCTGTATAGGCATTGGACACGTTGATGACAGTAATCCTCAACAACGGGAAAAAGAATCCCTGAAAGCAGCATTAATCAATTACAGTCTAAACTGTTATGATTCTATAAACGATAGTAATCCGTTCTGGGAAGAGATTTATGAGGATAGCACTGGTACGGCCTATTTTTATAATCTCAATGGGATAAAGCAAAAGTAATCGATAACAATCTTTTTAAATACAATCTTATTCTATTCCAGCAATGAAATTTCTGAACTATAACCACGCTGATCTCGAGCCGCACATTATAGAATACTGGCAGGCTGAAAAAATTGTTGAAAAACTGCGTAAACGAAATAAGAATGGCCAGAAATTCTATTTTTTGGATGGTCCGCCATACACCTCCGGTAAATTTCATCTCGCCCACGCTTGGAATTATGCTCTGAAAGATATCTTCCTGCGCTATAAGCGGATGCAGGGCTTTCATGTTTGGGATAGGAATGGTTTTGATGTTCATGGGCTGCCGACAGAGCATAAAGTGATGGATAAGCATAACCTGAAAACAAAAGAGGACATCCAGCAGTTTGGATTAGACAAATTTACGGAAGAATGTGAGAAATTCTGCCTGGAGATGTCTGAAATCATGAGCAACGATTTGCAGCGGATGGGGATAACGGTGAGAATAACAGAACCATATATGGCCCTCAGCACTGAATTCATGGAAGGGGAATGGGCTTTAATCAAAAAGGCATATGAGCAGCAGCGATTGTATTACGGTGAAAAAGTATTGACCTGGTGCCAGGATTGTGAAACCGCCATCGCCAAGCATGAATGCGAGTATAAGAATGTTACCGATAAATCTATTTTTGTCAAATTTCCGATCACAGGAAAAAAAGGAGAATTTCTGATTATCTGGACTACAACACCATGGACAATCCCATTTAATCTTGCCATCATGGCCGGGCCGGATGTGGATTATGTTAAGGTGGCAGTTGATAGTGAGAAATGGATTATAGCAAAAGCCTTGGCAGGGTTAGTGGTCCAATCTGTTGCCGGGAAAAAAATGACTGTGCTGGAAGAGTTCAAAGGCAAGGTGTTAGAAGGTGTAGAATATATCCATCCTTTTGAAAAACATCTGCCACAGTATTCTCAACTTAAAAAGAAGTATCAAAATGTCCACACTGTTATTCTCAATGAACAGTATGTTGATACAACTGCCGGTACTGGACTTGTTCATGCCGCACCCGGCTGTGGGCCAGAAGATCAGGAAGCGTGCAAGCCCTACAATATCCCACCATTTAATACGTTAACTGAAGCAGGATATTTCCCTGCAGAGATGGGTATTTTTGCAAAAAAACGGGCAAAAACCGATGACCACTTTTTTACGAAAGCATTAGAGAAAGAAAATGTTCTGCTGGCAACAACGTTTGTTGATCACGAGTACCCGCACTGCTGGCGCTGTCATAATCCTGTCGTTTTCCGGATAACCTTCCAATGGTTCTTCAAAGTAGAAGATTTACGCGAGAAAATTATCAAAAACAATGCCAAAGTTCACTGGAATCCGGATACTGCAAAGCATGCCTATGAATCCTGGATCACAAATTTAAAAGATAATTCCATTTCCCGGCAGCGCTACTGGGGAAC
>JAUYPT010000118.1 GCA_030695685.1 Nanobdellota archaeon
TGCTATGTTTAGTATTAAATCATCAACTTGCATTGAATTAATTTTATAAATAATCCAAATAGCTGCTAAAATCAAACTTAATATCTCTGCAAAAATTAAAGTTGATGTATATAGGCTCATCTCAAAACACCTGACTTTACAATAAACAGTATCAGTGCAATAACTGCAAATCCAATAACAATCCAACCAATAACAGTTAAAACACGTCGTAATCTATCTTTTGAATTTTTACTCATTTTTATCATCTTCTATATCTTTCATAAGCCCTATCCTTTTCTCCCTTATTAATCTTAACCTTACTCTCTGATTTATATTTTACTTATAGACCGGTTCCAATGCTGCCCGTATCTCCGGCCTATTGGCAAGCTCGATCATTTTCCCGATAATCTGAAGATCTTCTACAACTCTGCCGGAGGTTGACACTTCTTCTGCTTTACATGATTCAAAAGCGCAGCCAATATCGCCTAAACACAGGAAACTGCCGCACTTTTCTGATTTGATTGTTATTGCTGCTGGTGCTGATGCCAAATCCTGCACCAAAACAGAAAAGATGATTTCATTTGAGGTGTACAGGTCTTCCGGCGTGATCTGAATAAATGTTTCCGGAAGGTTCCATTCAAAATTGCCGACGATATAATCTTCAAGACTGATGCTTTCCATCGTAAAACATTGTTTTTTTTCATATCCAACAAGATCATATTGGAAACAGCGCTGTTCTGTCGGGATTTCTAATTTTTCTCGGACAGTTACAAAACCGTTTACTTTGTAAACGCCAGGCACGAGCTGCACTGTAACAGGCTCATCTCCTTTCGTAGCAATAACTGTTGTAAAATCACCGCCAACAAGCTCTTCATGGAAACCGCCAACTCTCTCCAACGTGATGACAACTTCTTCTTCAGGACGTAATGGTTCTTCCTTATTGATAAAATAATAATCATGGAATTTGCTTAAGCTGCCGTTGGCGGTAACCTGAATTGTAGATGTACCAGTCAACAAACTGCTGCCGCCATTAAAAAAACACTGCTGTTTCCCAGCTTCACAGGAAATATCATTATAGGGAATGGGCAACTTTGTGGGGTCAACGGCAATATTCCCAGCACCAACTGTACGCTTACATTCCAATGGTGTAATACATTTTTTGAG
The DNA here is from genome assembly GCA_030695685.1 of Nanobdellota archaeon. Taxonomy (GTDB): domain Archaea; phylum Nanobdellota; class Nanobdellia; order Woesearchaeales; family GW2011-AR9; genus JAUYPT01. The sequence continues at coordinate 1,144 of JAUYPT010000118.1, forward strand.
CTCTTTCTTGATCACCCTAATAGACTTATCAACTACTCTATCCAACTCAATCACTTTTTCCGGCTGGTCTACTTCCGCAATCGCATATCCCAGCAGGACAGGATTATCTTTATACTTGTATGTATCAATAGGATAAAAATTAGTTAAATATCCTTCCTTAATGAAATTAACAACGCCGCCATAGACAGAAGGATAGGTAGATTCCAGCGTTCCATCCCTGCCGGTAATACCCATCTCACAATCCGTCTGTTCAGGAATGCTGAATCCTATTTTAACAAGGTCTAAAGGTTGTTTCGTAAAACTATCCACAACAACAGTTTTTAATAATGCAGAACTGCGCTGTTCAGGGTTGCAGGCAATCGGCGAAACAGGCCGATAGGATGGTTCTCGTACTCCAGTTTCTGCAGGATTATTATTACGGATATTTGATTCTAAGGCGAAGACAAAAGTATAGCCTTCCCCGCCAAAAGCAGTTGTATCTTTAATTGTAACCATGACCGGATAACTGATATCATAATGCGTCTCATACCGCTGTGTGCCAAATGTGAGTATATTATAGTTGACAAAAATATGTTCCGGCTTAATCACGCCATCATCACTATTGGTTTTAAAATACGGCTCCCAGCCGAAATAGTCAAAGCTTACCTCCAGATCATCAGCGCCGGTTAATGGCAGCACCATATTATCACTTACCTTCTGCGCCAATATATTTCCCTGCGGGAAAGTCGTGTAATAAAAATTGCTGCTGCCTAAAAAGCGCAGCATCGGAATGTACGAGGTTAGTAAATCTTTATATTTCTGCTTCAGCGTCTGTTCATTCCAGGAGAGAACGGAAAATAAGTCGTACGATACATCAGATGTTGGCGGGAAATAATCAATATCTTTCTGAGAATAAACAGATAATAATTCCAAACCCTGCCGTTCCAAAAACTTATGCTCTTCCTGCGCATCAGTGATGCGATCGGCAATGTCATAATAGTACTGCAGGCGCAATGGAATTTTGACGAAGAAACGTTGCAGTGATGTATCAGCATCGCCTTTGGCAACATCCAATGGCATCTCCAATAACAAGCGGACATTCTCATTCGTAATCGTTGCTTCTACTTTTGGCGCTTCCAACTGCTGAAGGATAAATCCAAGAGGAATAAAAGGCGCATACTCGTTCAGGCATTCAGAAAGCTGCTCCTCGACAAAACGAGCTAATTGTGCTTCCATACTGAGAGTAGGATCATCATCACTGCTGACAACTGGCTGCAGCGACGTTGTTGTGACAGCATCAGCAGCATTTTGTTCTGCATTGTAATACCAATACGGAATGTTTCCGGACTCTAAATCAATGCCATCGCCATCAGTAGGATTCGTCGAAGAGTACGTTCCAATCACATCCGGGTAAATATAACCGCCATGCTGGCCTAATAACACTAAGCCTCTTTTTCCAACCTGGCTGAGACAGTTTTCCGTATATCGCTGCACCGGCGCAAAAGCAGTTGGAACATCGGCAATGACTGGCTCCGCTTCGCTCAGCAGCGGCGTTTCCGTAAACGTTCTGGTGGCAAATAAAATACCGGCAAATGTAAACAAAATAATGATGCCAATAATGATAAAAACGGTAACTTGCCCGCGTTGAGTACAAGAAGGGTAAAAACTAGATATAGGTCTATCCTTTTCAGTACCCCTTTTTGAGTTCATTGACTATAAAAGAGTAAAGAAGAATGGTATATAAAGGTTTTTATGTCAGAAGAGAGTACAAAAAGAAAAATCAGCGCACTTTCGCCCCTTCCTTCACACCCTGAACTGCAATCTCATGATGATGGATGGCAAGAACTTTATCATCAAAAACAATTTTTCCTTTCACAACGAGCATATTTATTTTCAGGAATTCATCAAACGTTATTTCTGCAGAAGAATGGGCAAGGCCAGTAAACAGAGCTTCATCGCCAAGATTTGCTTTCGGATGCTGCAGCAACGCAATATTTTTGCCATCATCAGCAACCAGAATCATGGCTTCACTTTTTTCACCGCGCAGTTTTGCCGGTTTCAAATTAACGCAGAAAACAGCACTCTGATGGAGAAGTTCTGCCGGTATGAAATATTTTTTTAATCCCGCAACAATCTGTCTTTTCTCTTTGCCAAAATCGACCTGCAGCAGATAAAGGCTATCAGCGTTAGGATGATCCGTAACTTCAATTATTTTTCCGACGCGTAATTCCAGAGGAAATGTTTTTGCCGCCGGAAGTTCTTCGATTTTCACTGCTAATTTTTGCACTTCTTTCACCGTTCCTTTCCAGTGAAAATTAATATCGTTCCAATACAAATCTTTTTCTTTCAACGCAGCGTGCACTTTCCTGCTTACTTCCGGAAGTATTGGCGAAACGATAATCGCTACATTCCGGGCAACAGTAACGCACCATCCTACTGCTGCTTCCGCTTTGAGAGGATCATTCCAGGGCGCCGCTTTCTGAAAATAGGCATTGCCAATGTCAGTAATCTTCAAAATGTTCTTGACTGCCGATTTAAAGTCCATCACCTGATAATTTTTGTTGATCTCAGCAGTCAATGTCTCAATCTCCTGCTGTAATTTTTTCTCATCGGCAACGACTTTTATTTTTCCATAATTTTTCTGTGCAAACGTTAAAACCCGGTAGCAGAAATTAGCAATATTTCCGATCATAACATTATTGGTTACCGCTTGTAAATCCGCAAGCTGAAGGTCAATGTCGATAACCTTTCTATCCAAATGACTGGCATAATAAAAGCGCAATGCTTCTGCAGGGAATAATTTTAAGAATTCCTGCGCTGTGAAAAAAGTCCCTCTGCTTTTGCTCATCTTCTGGCCGTCAACTGTAATGAAACCGTGAACAGTTAAATCCGGTACTGGAATGCCAATAGCCATGAGCATTGCCGGCCAAAATAAGAAATGAAAATAGACAATATCCTTGCCGATGATGTGATGCACTTTGCCTTTATACCAGTAATTTTTCCAATTACGATGATGTTTATCACCGTAATTTTTTGTCGATGAAATGTAGCCTATCGGTGCATCCAGCCAGACATAAAAATATTTTTTTTCTCCTGTCTCTTTTTTGCTGTTGGGAATTTCAAATCCAAAATAAGGTGCATCCCGTGAAATGCACCAGTCTTCCAATCCCTTCTTTAACCATTCTTCAATCCAATGCCGGATATCTGGCTGTAGTACTGAAGAATTCTTCATCCATTGTTCCAGTTTGCCGGCAAAAGAACGTAATTTAAAAAAATAATGCTCACTTTCTTTATGAATAGGTTTTGTGCTGCACAGAACACAATAAGGATTAAGAAGGTCAAGCCCCTTCAGGATACCGCTGCACTTTTCGCAAATATCTCCATACTGGTCTGCCGTCTTGCAATGAGGGCATGTTCCCTTCACGAGACGATCTGGCAAATAGCGCTTGCAGTGTTCGCAATAGATCGTTGGAATTTTCTTGCGATAAATGTGGCCATTTTTCGTTAATTCATTAAAAAAGAAAATAGCCAGCTCTTTATTTTCCGGAGAATGAGTTTTATAATAATTGTCAAATTCAATCAAAAAATCA
>JAUYPT010000131.1 GCA_030695685.1 Nanobdellota archaeon
AGATTTAAAGCACGTCGCATTAACTCGAAAGTTGTTATTACTGAACATGGAAGGCGTCCAGGCAAGATCGTTGGTAACATTAATGTTAAATGTTTGTTCTGCGGTATTACCTCCTACAACATGACTTGACCCATGAGTAACTCCTCCATCGCCACTTACTTTAACATCAATAAACCCTTTAGTAGTTGATGCATAAAAGTCTGCTCGCACAGTAACATCAGTTATAATGGCACTATCTTTAATATAAGTAGGATAGAAACCATAAGTTTTCCACACGCCTGTACCATTAGTAGTATCACCTGCTGTAAAAGTAGCCCTTTCGGCGTTGTTTGTAAAAGCTCGTGTGCATGAGCTCCATTGGCCGTTACACGCCGACGGAGATAGTTGGATCGATGCTGCATACACTATCAGCGCAAAAACCGCCAACAATAATAAAGACAAACCTACAAATCTATTTATTTTCTTTTTTTTATTCATTTTTAACACCTCATGTTTAGAATTTTATTATTTACTTCAAATAAAATTAAACTTTTAATAAATACTTTATTTATAAAATATAGTTACCCCCCCCGGAGAGTAAATCTTCATATCCCTAGATTTTTAGTCATTACATTTGTTCCAACTTCTTAATCCGGTCATCAATCGGCGGATGTGTGTTGAAAATCTTTGTCCAGGAACCTTTCCGAAACGGTGACGAAATGAATAAATGCGCCGTGGCTTTGTTAGCATAGTCTACCAACGGATCAGGATCGCCTTTTATTTTTCGTAAAGCATCCGCTAATCCCTTCGGATATCGTGTCAATAATGCGCCATCGGCATCCGCTAGAAATTCCCGTCTGCGTGAAATCGATAATTTGATCAGTTCGCCAATCAACGGTGCGAGAATGGCCAACACTATCCCCACAACAACTAGCAGCAGCCCAAGCTGATTCCCTTCCCGGCGCTGTCCATGCGCACCAATCCAGAAACTGCGTAAAATGAAATCTGATAATAACACCGTTAATCCTACCATCACTGCAGCAAGCATCATCACGCGGATATCATAATTCTTGATGTGAGAGATTTCATGAGCAAGCACCCCTTCTAATTCTAATCGATTCATTTTCTGCAGCAATCCTGTGGTTACAGTCACAGAAGCATGCTGCGGATCTCTTCCTGTAGCAAATGCATTGAGCGCGCTGTCTTCAATTACATAGACCTTTGGCGGCTTGGGCAATCCGGCGGCAATCGCCAGCCCTTCCACTGTATTGATTAGATGAGCGAATTCCGGCTTGGTCGCTTCCTTGGCATGCATCATCGTAAGAATGGCATTCGCTCCGCCATACCAGCTGAACAAAAAATAGAGTATCCCGATCACAACTGCTAATCCAATTCCAAAATAGCTGTTGCCGTACACCAATCCCAGCATCAATCCCAAAAAAATAACTAATCCAAAAAAGAAAAAGATCAACAGGAAAGTTCGGCGCCGGTTTGAAGCGATCTCTTCGTAAACACCCATGGTCTAAAATTCTACTTTGACGGATTTCTTCTCTTCCTGCGCCGTCTGGAAGAATTCACGTTCCTTGAAGCTAAACAGCTTGGCAAAAATAGTCGTAGGAAATGACTGGATTGCCTGGTTAAGATGCATCACAGTATCATTGTAAAATTGTCGGGCATAGGCAATCTTACTTTCTGTTCCTGCCAATTCTTCCTGCAGGAGTTTGAAATTCTCGTTAGCCTTCAGCTGCGGATAGTTTTCAGCAACGGCAAAGATTGATTTCAGCGCTTCGGTGACCTGATTGCTAGCTTTGGCTTTTGCTTGCATTGATCCTGACATCAGAGATGTTCTTGCTTTGGTAACTTCTTCTAGTACCCCTTTCTCATGCTTCATATAGCCTTTTACCGCACTTACTAAATTAGGGATTAAGTCATATCTGCGCTTCAATTGCACGTCAATCTGCGACCAGGCGTTATTTGCCCGCAGTTTTAGCTTGATTAAGTTGTTGTAGATGTAGACAACAAATAATAGTATGGCCACACCAATAATTATGCCGATTGCTGTTCCAGTTACCATATTAACCTCCGAAGTTAGATATCTCAGTTTTTATGTAAGAATCAGTTTCTATTTTTAAAATGTACCCTCCTATTTTTAATGTATAGACATTCAAAAATAATGCCCTAATCCCTTTTGTTGTATCTTTTCATTCTGCTCCTGCAATGCTTCTAATTTGCTCTTCACCCGCTCTTCGCTAAAATCATGCCTTTCTACCAATAGTTTAAGCACTTCTTTTTCTTGAATGGGCTTCCACTGTAAAACATATTCATCCGTTACCGGTATTTTAGTGATGATGTCAAATATAGTTTTCCAGGCTAGATCAGGATAGTGTTTCTTCCATTCTACTTTCTCAAAGAGAGCAGCAAAATCATGGCCATACTCCTGCAACAGTTTCAATGCTGTTTTAGGGCCGATTCCTTTTACTCCTCCAGGATTATAATCCGTTCCGACGAGGATAGCAAGTATAATTAATTGATCAATGTCCAGATGAAGGTTCTGAAGAACATCCTGCAATGAAATCAATTCCGGCTTTACTGTTTGATAGGCAAATTTCCCGGCAGTTTTCCGTTTTCCAGCAATAGAAAGATTGCGGACTAATAAAGGGCATTGGAAAATAAGATTATCATAATCCTGGCTGACTGAAGCATAGGCATCACCTTTTTTTACCATGTATGCTGTCTGCGCTTCTCCTTCCGACGGCGCCTGCACGATCGGCAAGCCGAGTGCTGTAATCACATTTTGGGCATCGATAATCATCTCTTTGGTCAGGACTGCAGTTCGTGATGCAAATTTGCGCATCCCAGCAATATCACCCGCTTCCGCCGCCTGTTTTAATTTTAAGGATGCTTCCTTTTTAACTGCTGTTCTCTTCTCCCATGTTTTTTGTTTGATCGCTGGCGGCTTCCCATCAAAGACAAAGACTAATTTTAATCCCTGTTCCATTAACGTTGTCGTCCGGTTAAATAAGCCAATCAAGTGAGATGTAATGCTGCCATTTTTATCGGTCAACGGAGAACCATCCGTACTTCGAATCGTGGTCAGAAATTGATACAGCATGTTCATGGAATCAATAGCTACTACTTTGCCTTGTAAGTCCGCAATAGCAATTTCTTTCTTGACAACAAGATCCTTAAACTGTAGGCCCATGGGAACGCGTAAAATAAATCGGCTATAAAAAGCTTGCCTCATTAATTCTGGTGAAACACTATCATTGTACCTTACTCAATTTTTTTAATGATAAGATTCTCAAAGACGCCAGAATTAATCATTATCTGTGCCTTTTTCGTTAATTTATTAGAGTACAAAAATAAGAGCGGCAGTTTTTTCATTTGCGCTTCAACGTAGGCTGAAGACAAGTCTTTCTCATCACACTTCAGTTTATTTTTAGCCTTGCAGAAATAACGCATCTTTCCAACAACGGAAGGAATATCAACCGCAAAATTAACTTCCGCATTCTTCCGCACTAGATCCTTCTTTTCAACTGTTATCTCTAATGTTTTGAAAAGAGCGTCGACGCTGGGAAAAAATGTATCAGCTGTTTTTGTCTTTACTATTGTAATCAATGGCTTCTTTTCTTCTATCTTTACCGCAGCAACTAATTTTTCTAGTTTTTCGGTTTTG
>JAUYPT010000004.1 GCA_030695685.1 Nanobdellota archaeon
AGATTATTAATGGCCTTACAGTATATAGGTATGAAGCTGAGTATCATGCTGATCAAACCTTTGACCTGCAGCATCTTCCTAAAGTAAAAGAAGAATACGGCATTGATGTAGATATAAATTTACAGCTATGGATAGAACCGATAACGGGAAGATTGGTCAACTATGAAGATACAACAACAGCCTATTATTACAATCCACAAACGAATAAAAGAATTCAGCCCTGGAACCATTTTTCCAATGGATTTACGCAGATCAGCATTTTGAAGCAGGTAGAGATCGCCAAACAGGAGAAATTAAAATTAATTGTAGTGGAAAAAATTATTCCCCTATTATTATTATTATTATTATTATTATTATTATTATTATTATTATTATTATTATTCAAGGGTTTAAAGACCTTTCTAAAGAATAAAATTGTTTCTGTGTTTGCTCAAAAAAGAAACAGCCATCGCCGTTCTAAAAATGGATCAAGGAAAGGCTGGACATTTTTCTGTATTTTATTTTTATTGCTTATTATTGTAAAACAAAGTCAAGCGCAGGAAATGCTGCTGGTAGATACAGCTATTCCGGAAGGATGGAAACTTTTAACGGAATCAGAAACTTTACTGGTAGAAACGGAGATCTTCTTTGTTGGAAAAAATAACACTGAAATTACGGATGTCCATATCGAGTATTCCATTGTTGACAAAGAAGAAAATGTTATTCTTAAGCTGTCGGAAACAAAAGGGGGAATTATCCGTATACAAAATGTTAAAGAATTACATCTTCCGCCTGCTATCAAGCCAGATATATATATTGTAAAAGTGAAGGCAAGCTACGGCAATGTTCACGGAGAAGGATCTGCATCATTTAAAGTGGAAGAATCATCGAAAAATATTCTTCAGCCGCAATCCTATCGTGAATTCTACTTTTTTATTGCCGCAGGATTTATGGTCATTATTGTAGTTGTAGGATGTCTTTATTGGAAAGTTAAAATATGGCATGAACAGGAATTAGTATCTCACCATAACTTAAGTAAACAAAAAAGATAATTAAGCAGTTGACAATATTAGTTGAAAAAAAATGACAGGAAAGAAAAAGGCAGGAAATAGGAGAATATATATAATCTATTATCTGTAATTCCTTTTCGAAAATTCAAACTTCTTAATCCTTCCCTTTTTAATATCCTCAAAAGACCTTAACATAGAATGAAGAAATTCATTTTGCTCTTTCAATTCTTTTTTTACGTGTTTAATGTCTTCAGTCATTTTGCTTCCATAGGAATTTTAATTATCCCTTCTTCTACCGCTATAATTTCCATACAAAGCTTATCAATAAGCTCTTGGCGTTCATCAATCAATTTTTGAAGTTCTTTGTCCATCTTACGACTTATAAATCATTATTATTTATAATCTTTTTGCCCCTTTTTCAACAAATTCTTTAAACATCTTCAAGTTGCTCTTAATTATATTAATAACTGCCTGCTGGCTATTCTTGTCAGACACCCCAACAAATAAAACAACAACTAACAAATCATAGATGAGATAATAAACTCGAAACTTATCATTCTTAAGTTCTCTGAACCACGGATAACCAAGCGGTTTACCAAGGGTATAAGGATTTTCCTGTAATTTCTTAATTTGATTTTCAAATCTCTCTTTAATATCAGGAGGTAGTTTCTCAAACCTATGCGCAAATTCATTAGTCTCCCTGAGTTCCTACATCATGTGAGAAAAATAAGAAGGTTTATTTAAACTTTATTGCCTGTTCTGCAGTGCTGAAAGTCATAACAGTAATTATTCAAAATAAATCTTCTTAACGCCTTTGACATTCTCTACTCGCGCCAGCAGCATTTTGACCTGCTCTAGATCACGTGGAATTACCAAAAAAGAGCATTCTGCATTTCCTGCTCCCAATAATTTTGCCTTCGCTTCCTTAACCTCAAACCCTACAGTCGCAATCGTATGCAGCAGATCAGCTAAAATACCGCTGCGCTCATCGGCAGTAACAAAAAAGCGGATTTTCTGGTTAAACGTTTCTCTCCAATGCACGGAAGTCCAGCGCTCTTCTTCTTTGATAGCAGCGCGGCAGTCCTGCCGGTGGACTGAAATAACCCGCCGTTTGGTAAAAATACCGGTAATTTCATTGCCCGGCAAGGCTAAACAGCATTTGGCAAAGATGCACAGTGCTGCAGGAAATTCGTCAGCGCCGACTAATACTCCTTCTTCTTCCTTGACAGCCGGTTTCAGCAATCGGTAATGCAATGCCGGCAATTTCTCATATTCTTTCAATGACTTGCGAATTTTCTGTTTTGTTTTGCCGGAGGTAACAAATTTAAGCCAGCTTCGCCGCGGCCGTTGCTGTTTGTTGGTGACAATCTCAACAACATCTCCAGCGGCAAGCGGATGTTTTAGTGGTACAAATGTACCGTTAACCCTGCCGCCGACAGCATGATTGCCAATTTCTTCATGAACAAGATAGGCAAAATCCAGCAGCGTTGCGCCTTGCGGCAGCTCTTTGACAGCACCTTTTGGTGTATAACAGTAGATCGTATCGCCGAAAATGTCTACCTTCAGTGTTTCTAAAAATTCTTTCGTAAACCCGGTAGTGGAATTATCTTTCTGCAGATCAAGGATGCTTCGCAGCCAGGACATCTTTTTTTCAAACGAATCTTCTGACTTTACTCCCTTATAACGCCAATGCGCTGCTATCCCGCCCTCTGCAAACTCATCCATCTCTTCCGTTCGGATTTGAACTTCGGCAATTTTTCCATCGGGCAGTTTGACAGCAGTATGAAGTGAACGGTAAAAATTTGGCTTGGGATTGGCAATATAATCTTTAAGCTTATTTTCTATCGGCTCTAATTTTTCGTGCAGCAGTCCAAGCAGGATATAACAATCTTTAACGTTGCCAACAATAACCCGAATCCCTAAAAAATCATACATCTCATGCAAAGTAACTCCTCTATTGACAATCTTCTTGTAGATGCTGTAGATGTGCTTTGATCGCCCCTTAATCGCTGTAATGTCAACGGTTTTTGCAGCAACATCTTTAATTAAGGCAATGGCAGAGACAACACTATTCTCACGCTGTTCATTGGATTCCTCGACAAAAGCGCAAATCTCCTTATATTGCTGCGGATGAAGAATTTTAAACGCTTCATCCTCAAGTTGGTTTTTGATCCTTTCGACGCCTAAACGAGACGCCAGCGGAGCATAGACTTCTAATACTTCCTGAGCTATACGCTGCTGTTCTTGCAGCGGCAGCGCTTCAATATCCCGTATATTATCTAATTTATTCGCCAGCTTGATGACGATAACCCGAACATCATCTAACGTTGTCAAGATAATTTTATGAAGCGCTTCTGCTTCGAGCTGATTATTCTTATATTTAATTTCTTTTAATCTTGCTGTCCCTTTCAGCAGATTGGCTATTTCATTCCCAAATATTTCTGTAATTTCTTTTTCCTGACCAGATTTTTCCGTACCAGATCCTGCTCCCTGCAGCAAAACGGCAGTGACTATTTCCGGAGAAGAGATATTTTCCACAAGAATTGCCGCTGCCCGCAGATAATGATCAAAAAATGTGCCGCCGGAAAGCCTTTTTTTGACTGAAGAAGAAGGATAGCTATAGGCAAGCGCCTTCTGAAACTGAGCAATAGAATGTTCAGCATATCCCTGTTTCAGGCAGAGATCAAGAAAGGCTTTTTCATCCATCTGTCATAAAATGAATCAGTATAATAAAAAAGTTGCTACAATTTGTTCATTTCTCTAGGTTTTTATCTTCGTTATTGTCTTCATTTCTTCCAGCTGCCATCCTGCAGCTCCTGCTCAATCTTGAGCAGGCGGTTATATTTCACAATTCGTTCGCCTCTGCACGGAGCGCCGGCTTTAATCTGGCCGCAGCCTAACGCTACTGCAAGGTCGGCAATAAATGTATCCTCTGTTTCACCGCTGCGGTGGCTGACCATGACTTTCCAGTTATTCTTGAAAGCAAGCCGGACAGCGTCAAGCGCTTCCGTTACGGTGCCAATTTGATTTACTTTCAGCAGCAGACAATTACAGCTGCCGTGACGAACAGCCATGGCAATTCGTTTCGGATTGGTAACGGTGATATCATCACCGACAATCTGAATTCCAGACTCCTGGCGCAATCGGGCAAAGCTGGCAAAGTCATTCTGCTCAAAAGGATCTTCGATCGAAATAATCTTATACTTTGTAATTAATGCACGATAGTACTTCTGCAGCTGTCCTGCCGTCATTGCTTTGCCATCAAGATGATATTTTCCTTTCCGAAAAAATTCTGACGCGGCACAATCAAGCGCGAGATCAACCTTTCCAGTATAACCAGAACGGGCAATCGCTGTTGTGATCATATCAAGTGCTTGAGTAGTTTTTGTTACTGCCAGAGGTGCAAAACCGCCTTCATCACCAACAGTCGTTGCACCCTTCCCATACTTTTTCTGAAGCTGCTGCTGCAGCGTATGATAAATCTCGCTGGCTGCCCGAATATTGTTCCGAAACGTCTTTAATCGTGGTACAACCATATATTCCTGAATATCGAGATAAGTATCTGCATGCCTGCCGCCATTAATGATATTTACATACGGCCGTGGAATGGTGCATTTTCGCCCTGTCAGTATTTGCAGATAATCAAAAAGGCAGCGCTGCTGTGCCTTGGCAGCTGCCCGTGTACAGGCTATAGAAACGGCTAAAATGGCATTAGCACCGAGCTTTCGTTTAGTTTCAGTGCCGTCTAATTGCAGCATCAGGGAATCAATTTCACGCTGCCGGCGGCAGTCTTTTCCAACAAGTGCAGGAGCAATAATGTGAGTAATGGTATGAACTGCTTTTTGAACGCCTTTTCCAGAATACTGTTTTCCGCCATCACGAAGCTCCAGTGCTTCGTACTTTCCTGTACTGGCACCGGCAGGAACAGAAGCAACACCTTTACCGTTCTTTGTATACACTGTTGCTTCAATCGTAGGATATCCCCTGCTGTCCAGGATTTCCCTCGCTTTAATTGCTGTTATTAACGGCATACAATCACCAAAATCACCAAAAAAATTATCAAAAATAACTCACCTTCTTACCTATCTTTCCAGGCAACGAAGCCAATGATAACTAAATTAGCAACTATTGCTAAGAATCCTAACGATGGAATAAAACCAATAACTGGAGCAAGGCTTAACCAGCCGGGATATTTCCGCCGTTCGTAAATTCTCCATGTCCACAGAACCATAAAAACAGTATTAACGATCGGGATTAACAATAAAAATCCCCACTGCCATTCTTTCTTCGCTAAAATCGGCAGCAAAAATATATTGGCGACAGGAATCCAGGCAAGCCATGGCTTTTTATATTTTAATTTTGTGGCAATGGTCATGAACGCCAGCGCCCAATAAATATACATCGGAATTGCCAGAAACAAGAGCAGTATGCCTAAGCCAAAAAAGACCGGTAAAAGATTTGCAAAAGGATTTATCATCACAAGCACCTCTATTGTAATCTACTATTGTAATTTGTTATAATCATTCCTCATTATTTAAAGTTTTTGATTTTAATTATACTAACCATCCATCAGAATATAGATTTTTAAAAATACTATCCTTTTTTAAAGAGTGAAAAAATTCCCAAAACATGAATTCAGAACCTCACTTGGAATTTATTGCTGGGACTATGTTCAGCGGTAAGACAACAGAACTTATCCGCAGAACGAATCTGTACGAAGTTGCCGGAATTAAGAGTCAGATTTTTAAACACACTATTGATGATCGTTATTC
>JAUYPT010000006.1 GCA_030695685.1 Nanobdellota archaeon
GGATTATGACTTTCATTTCAGGAAATATTGTGTTCAATTAGGAATATTCTGCCAGCCGGATACTTTAATCTCTAATGTGTATGATCCTCAAGATTAAGATTCTTGTTATGTAGTTATACCTACTATAATAGAAAGATTTAAATATGTGTAGGTATAACTGGTTTTATGGTCTTTATCCAGGAGCGAAAGGCAAAGGGAGAAGTATATCTTTACATAGATAAATCTATCCGGATTGGAAAGAAAGTACACAAAATCAGCAGATTTTTAGGAAAAAAATCTGAAGTCTCTCCAGAAAAAATTAAAATGGAAAAGAAAAAATTTGCCTTAGAGATTGATACAAAAATAGTCTTACTTTTAGTAGCTGAAGCTAAAAAGAGGTATCCTTCTTTTGAATTTCCTCTCACTATTGAAGAAATAAAAAAGATTGAGGAAATGAATCTACAATATAAAGAAATTCGAAGATCATTGAATAAAAAAGATTGGGAAGACGTTAAAAAAAGATTTGTGGCTAATTTTGTGTTTGAATCAAATGCCTTAGAAGGAAACTCTCTCACTCTCAAGAACTTTTCTGAAATTGTTTTTGAGAATAAGATAATTGCTTCTGCTGATTTGAGAGAAGTCTATGATGCCAAAAATTCTTATGATGTTTTTTCAAAGTTATTTGACTCGAAGAAGGAAATATCGGGAGAATTTATTATTGAACTGCATAAAAAGCTTATGAAAAACGTTGATCAACGCGTTGGCTATAAGAAATTGCCAAATATTATTTTAGGCAGAGCTATTACATTAACTGCTCCAGAGAATGTTTCTCAGGAGATGAAGAATCTTTTGAAATGGTACCAGGAAAAGGAAAATAAGATTTATCCTTTAGAATTGGCATTTAAGTTTCATCATAAATTTGAGCAAATTCATCCTTTTGCAGATGGAAATGGGAGAGTGGGTAGAATGCTATTAAATCACATCTTGATCAGAAAAGGATATTATCCAATCATCATCAGGAATAACCATCGTAACAAGTATATCAATGCTTTACAATCAGCAGACCTAAACCGTTATATCCTTTTAATTAGGTTTGGGATAGAGAAAGCCAAAGAGACGTATCGGAAGTTTTTTGAAGTTTATTATCAATATATTTAACTGAATCATAATTTAGAGATTGAAGAATAATTATCTTTATATAATTCATTATCCTAAATTAATAACTATGGCAGAAGACCTTGAGTCCATGATGGCAGAATATAAAGTAATGTGCGATCACCTTAAGAAAGCAGAACAGGAATATTACTGTGGAGATTTTGGTTATATCGCTGAAGTGTTAGTTCCAAGACAAAGAGCAGATGAATTGAACAGAAGCATTCTCCGAAATTCTCCTAAGGGATTAGAACTACGAGCGAAAGAATGGCAGCGCTGGATTCCTGTCTTAGGAGGATTACGCAATCAGCAGGATTCCGAGAGGAATACTAATAATCTTTATACAATCTATGGCTCAACGTATATGGCTGTGAACAGGCTTTACAATATCGCAATGGAAGGAGCAGTTATGGCTACACCATTACTGTCTTTGTTAGATTAGTTCTTCTGATTTCACAGCAACCTTTATAAATGAGGATATGTATAACCACAAAATGGATTTTCAGGGACCTACTGAGGAAACTAACACTACCAAAGTAAGAAGGTTTATAAAAGAAACCATACGCGTGCTGCGCATAACGAAGAAACCTGATCAGGCTGAGTATAAAAGCCTGCTTAAAGTAACGGCTATTGGCGTTGCCATTATTGGTATGCTTGGTTTTATCATTTTCCTGATCAAACAATTACTCTTTTGAACAATGGAAAGCCACATCTTTGGATTACGGACTGCTGCAAATAGAGAAGATCAAGTAGTAGATTATCTGATCTCTAAACTGCAGAAAAAAACTGAAGGAATTCTAGCTATCATCCGGCCGCACGGCATGAGAGGATATATTTTTGTAGAAGCAACTTCAAAACTGGATGCAGAAAATGCACTGCAGGGTGTGCCGTATGCCAGAGGCTTATTACATGCAGAAATTCCGTACCCTGAGATTGAACATATGTTAGAGCAGGTTAAAGTGGAGATGAACATCCACAAGAATGACATTGTTGAGATTATTGCCGGCCCGTTCAAGCGGGAAAATGCGAAAGTAATGCGGATTAACAAGCAGAAAGAAGAAATAGTAGTGGAATTATTAGAATCCGCTGTTCCTATTCCTATCACCGTTAAGATGGATGCTGTCAAAGTCATCCGACGGGAAGGAGATGAAGAAGAGAAAAAAGAGTAAACTTAAATTTTTTTTTAAATTACCGATGGATCTCAATAAGAAAAGAGAAAACATTGAAGATAAACTTATTTCTACTTTATTCCACCCTCATGAGACTGTGTATGAGCGTCATGCACGTGAGCAAAAAAGTAAACAATTTTTGGGAGAAGGAGTAGAAAGGCTTGCGACAGTCTATGTCCCTGGTGTTTTCTTCTATAAATCTGTTAAGGAGATGAAACAGAGGAATATAATCACTACTAAAAGTTCTTTACTGCGAAAAGCAGGAGTATATGCTGTTTGCCTCGGTTTTGAATTATTTCTTGATGGCGTAAAAGTTGGCATGGGTTATACTCTATACGAACTTACAAAACCTCTTTACCAATAAAAACTAATCATATCCTTTTCCGATATCTTTTTATACCCAAACGTCTTTCTTCTGACTACAAAAGAGGTGAACAAGTATGTTCGATTGTTGCAATGAGAGTATTTGTAGTAGATGTTTAGGCGGTAAGAAAGTAATAACTGGTGTCTTGCTGTTGTTAAATGCCTTTATCTGGCCGCGCTGGTTAGGCATTGACGGTTGGATTTCATTCTTGGCGGTGCTTATTGTCATTGCTGGCGTGATGAAATTACTGATGCCGATGTGTCCACATTGTCGAGGTATGATGATGGGGAAAATGATGAAAGGAAAAAAGTAAGTTTTTTCTTATTTTTCTTTTTTTTTAATTGTAGGTATATACGTTTAAGTGGTAATCTATATAAATATCTCCTTCTTTTGTAGTTCTGGCTTTAGGTTATATTCTCATGAGGAAGGAAATATATCAGTCATTCAAAACGAAAATAAAAAGAGCGGCGGTGGCGTGCGGTCTGATGACCAGTTTTACTGCCGGTGGCGTGTTAACAGTTAGTCATCAGGATCAAGTACCGTCGAAAATCCATAACTATCAACAGCAGCCATTGGATGAGTCTGGAACAATGACAGTGATGTCTGCCAATATCGCCGGCAACCGCGGCCGAAACTTCTTCTTTCCCCATGATCTCCTTCCGCCATTGCCAGTACTTAATAATGAAATTTCCGTTCACGGGCAGCAGGCGTTGGAAGAGCTGATTGCAAAAGAGAATATCAGTGTTGCCTGCATGCAGGAAATAGAGCAGCGGCGAAGTGAAAATTGGACTTTGACTGATCAGACTGCGGAGATTGCAGATCATACACAGCTTAAAAATTATGTTTTCGATCCCAATATCCGCACTCATTTTCTGGGCTTATTTTATTTTCGCGACGGCAATGCTATTATCAGTTCAGCGCCGCTGCAGTATAGCCAGCGGGAAGAACTGGAACCGTATCGCTCGTTTGGTGCCAGTACATTAATAGATCCGATTACCGGAACGAAAGGCGTTCTTCATGCTGCAGTCAATTACAAGAATAGCGCCATTCATTTCCTCTGCACTCATTTAAGCAATTGGGAGATGACAGTTATTGGCGAGGAACGGGAGCAGGAATTAGAAGGATTATTTAGCTATGCTGCAAAAATAACTCAATTGACACAGCAGCCGGTGATTATTATGGGCGACTTAAATACACTTCCCGAAGATAAAGCCTGGCAGTATATTGCGGATTTGGCAATCTATCATGGTGTGAATGTTAATTGCGGCCTGCAATTTTTAGGAAATGATGATCAGGGCCAGCGCTTAGCAACCTATCTTGGTTTTGTAACTCTTGAAGAATTAGGAGAGAACAACACCAGGAAAAATAATGGAAAATATATTGATTATATCTGTACAGTCAATCACCCTCATAATGCATTGAATGTTGCCGTAACGTCATTACGACCAGTTCATGATATAAATTACTCTGATCATGTTCCTGTGATTGCGGAGATTGCTGTTTCTTACCATGACCAATGACGCTTCTACAGCAGAACTATCCTATCTTGTTCTCTATTCTCCAGATATTGAAGCAACCCGTGCTTTCTATGAGTCATTAGGGTTAGTGTTTAGAAAAGAAAAGCATGGTCAGGGAGCGGAGCATTACGCCTCTAAGTTAGGTAATGTTGTATTTGAGCTTTATCCCGGCAAATTGAATCAGCCGGTACGTTTAGGATTAAAAGTTCTTAATTTAGAAAAGATTTTAGACAATGTGGAGAGTAATGTTCTTCTGACATTATTAACAAAAACTAAATCAGGGTATAGAACAACTGTTGTAGATCCTCATAACATTAAAATTGATTTGATAGAAGACTAGAATTATATGTTATGAGTTAATCTTTTAGCTATATCTTTTTGAGAAAAATCACTGACACTTTCAAAACTTGCTCTTTCCTCTAGATCTAATTTTTTCTGAAGATGAGCAGTCACTCCGGGAAAATGCTTTTTGCCGCAGATTACTAACACGTTGTTAGATCTAGTTTGCAGAATTTCAATTGCTTTATCAGCCATCATCGCATCTCTAATTGGAAAATTATTTTTAAAAGCATAGTTTTGGAATTTAGTTAATAAACCATTTTTTTGTTCTATTTCCAATCTTTTCTGATATGCTTCTGTTCCCTCACAGGATGGGTCTCCAAATTTTAAATACCTATAAATATCAAAAGGAACTAATGGGATACTTATTAACCCCATCGTAATAATAGAGAGTTTCTGCAGGAAAGGGAATGTAACATTTTCACTTTCTTCCAAGCGGATAATTTGTTTATGGTGTTTCTTTGCAATTTGATCTGCTGATGATTTAAGTCTACCAGTAGCAGCTGCATATGCAAGTCCTGAAGGAGTATATACCAAAGCTAATAAGGAATTAAAAACAGTTGATTTTCCACTTCCTTCCATGCCGATAGTATCATATGTAGGAACAATCACTTCGGCAATGGCACTCTCTGCAGCGTTATATAAATGAACTTCGCCTAATACACCAAGCCTTTTTTCTAGTCCATCATCATTAACTTTATATTCTCTATATTTCATTTTATACCTTAAAATAAGCTTTCTTTTTATAAATATTCAATTATTTTATCACTTTTAAGTACAATTAAGAATTCTAAACATCAACCATCTCAATTTCAATATTAAGGCCTTCCGGAATAGGCACTCTCATCACCAAACGTAACGTCCTTTCATCAGCACCCATATCAATCAAACGCTTGTGGACACGCATTTCGTATCGTTCCCAGGTCGCTTTTCCTTCCCCGCTCGGTGATTTCCGTGTGGTTACTTTTAATTTCTTTGTTGGAAGAGGAATTGGGCCGCGAAGATCGATACCAGTTTTTTCAACGATCTCTCGAATATCGCTGCAGATCTGATTAATCTTATCAATGTCGATACTTGCTACTTTAATTCGTGCGCGTTGTGCCATTGTTTTGAACTGTTCATGATGAACCATCGTTCACCATGTTTTTTGCTAATTAAATAATATTAAAAAAAATGGAAAAATCCATTTACATTTGTTTTTTGACTATATCCATACACATTCCTGCACCGACAGTGCTTCCGGAATCACGGATGGCAAACCGGGACATCTGAGGAATGTCGGAGTTCTTCTCGATAACAACAGGCTGTACAGGCCGTAACTTAACGATCGCTGCATCCCCATTTCGTAAGATTTCCTTATTTTCCTTGATTTCTTCCCCTGTTGCTGGATTCATTTTCTTGATAATTTCAATGAATTGGCAGGCAACTTGTGCTGTGTGGATGTGGAATACTGGGGTGTAACCAACAGTAACAACACTAGGGTGGTTCATGATAACAATCTGTGCTGTAAATTCCGTTGCTACAGTTGGGACGTTATCAGATCGTCCTAAAACATCACCACGGGCGATGTCTTTCTTGGCAACACCACGAACGTTGAAGCCAACGTTGTCACCAGGTTCTGCCTGATTAACAGATTCGTGATGCATTTCGATCGTCTTGACTTCCCCGCTGATACCTTTTCCTTCCCGTCCGGGAACAAAGGTAACGTTATCGCCGACCTTCATAATGCCTGTTTCGATTCTTCCAACAGGAACAACTCCAATACCAGTGATATTATAGACATCCTGTAATGGCAGTCGTAATGGCAAGTTGGTTGGCTTCTGCGGAATGCTGAATTTGTTGATCGCTTCTAATAATGTATCGCCAGTCCACCACGGCATTTTAGCAGATTTGCTGTTAATGTTTTCACCAGGGAAAGAGGCAATCGGCAAGAAGCGGAGAGTATCAACTTTCCATCCTGCCTGCATGGCATGCTTCTTAACTTCTTCAACAACTTCCTTGTATCTCTTTTCAGAGTAATCAACACCAGAGATATCCATTTTGTTGACGGCAACAATTAACTGGCCGACACCAAAGATCTTGGATAACCGTAAGTGTTCAATAGTTTGAGCATTAACACCATCGTTGGCAGCAACAATAAGAACAGCACAGTCTGCCTGACTGGCGCCGGTAATCATGTTTTTAATGAAATCTTTGTGGCCAGGTGCATCAATAATAGTAAAGTAATATTTATCAGTATCAAATCGCTTGTGAGAAAGGTCGATTGTTACTCCCCGTTCCTGTTCCTCTTTTAAGCTGTCCATAATAAAAGCAAATTCAAACCCTTTTTTCCCGAGCTGTTCTGCTTTCTCTTTTAATTTCCGCATTGACTGTTCGTCGATATTTCCTGTATTATATAATAATCGCCCGACAGTCGTCGATTTACCGTGATCAACATGACCAATGAATACTAAGTTAATGTGTTCTTTGTTTTTTGCCATTGTGCTGTATTTCCTCCGTTTTTGACTGTGATTAAATTGTAATGCTTTTGTTGCGGGTTTATTTATAAAGATTTCGGTAGATTATGGGTCATATTTTGTTCCCGCTGGCTGTCAAAAGGAGCAAAATGACATTATTCATAC
The DNA here is from genome assembly GCA_030695685.1 of Nanobdellota archaeon. Classification (GTDB taxonomy): domain Archaea; phylum Nanobdellota; class Nanobdellia; order Woesearchaeales; family GW2011-AR9; genus JAUYPT01. Next base: position 7,142 of record JAUYPT010000006.1, read on the forward strand.
AAAACTTTATTAATAGAATGATGTTTTTGACGTACTATTTGGTAGATCCTTATTAGCGGTTATCTACTTATATCGGAGGAAATAATGAAAAATTTTAACAGAGACGGCGGCCGGGACAGTGGTTTTAAACGAGATTTTGGGCCTCGAGAAATGCATAAAGCAGTTTGTGCAGAGTGCCAACAAGAATGCGAAGTTCCATTTAAGCCACGGGAAGGCGGCAAGGTCTTTTGTCGGGAATGTTTTGCAAAGAAACGAAGATTCTAGTATTTAACTTCAATTTTATTTTTTATTTTTTTATACATAGGTTGCCAGTGGCATCAGCGATTGAAAGCGATGATTCTAAAATAGAGGTTGGCTTTTTAGTCGTAAAGTTTATTAATGAGGTTCTATTTATGTATTTATTATGACCAGCGCAACTGTAGCAGTAAATCGGGATGCAATCTTAGACTTAGTCCGAGTGAAGGATGAATTTGATTCTATAGTTGAATCTCTAGAATTGATGAGCAATCCTGGATTTATGGCTTCCTATAAAAAGTCTAGAGAGCAGGTAGAAAAAAGAGATTTTGCTGATTGGGATGAGTTATAAAATTCTTCCTACTAAGGAATTTTCTAAAGATTTTAAGAGGTTAGATTCTCAGATGCAGAAGAGGGTTAAGAATAAAGTAGAGGAAACTGCTGAAGAACCAACAAGGTATAAACATCTTCATTATGATTTGAAGAATAGTTGTCGCTTGAGGATTGGAAAGTTAAGAGTTATTTTTTCATACAATGAAGAGAAAAAGGAAATCTACTTGGAAAAAATCATCTTTGGCCACAGATACCAAGAGTAAAGTAAATATAGTTCTACTAGCTATTAACTTTCATTTTAAGCTTAGATTTCCATTAATATCATGTAGAGAAAGTGATCCTTCTAAATCATCAACTAATGATAATTCACCTCTTCCGGTTAGATTTCCTGCTGGGAATTCTGCCTGGTGAAGATATAAATAAGGCACATCATAAACATAAAGCTCTTCAGGTTCTTTTCCTTTCCTATGAAGACTAGCTGATTGGTAATATCCTTTGACTTGAATAGGCAGTTTTGACTCATATGCAAACCTTATCTTTTGTTCTAATTCCATTTTCCACAAAAAACCTGCTATTTCTCGAAGTTTAATAGAAAGATATCGTGGTGATGACAGATGTACTAAATTTGCTGCAAACAAATTGTGTTCATAATATAAATCAACATAAAATGATAATGGAGATGTAATTCTTCCTACTACTTCTATATTTTTATAATTAAAATCTAATCTTCTTTCAACAAGATCACTAAACTCCACTTTTTTGTATTTTGTCATTTTACACTTAGATTCCCATACCCTGCCACAGAAAGATCACCTGTTCCTTCGCTCAACGAAAGTCTGCCGCTGCCGCCGCAGATTTTTATTTTTTCAATGTCAATTCTGCAACTGGGTGCGTGATAATATCCTTGCACGATGATTGGCAATTTATTTTTTACTATTTTTTCAAGTCTTTCATCTGTTTTTTCCATATGGCTTACGAGAAATCCTCTTCCTCCTGTAATGGTTATAAAATAAGTATTGGTAAAATCTTGAAGTGTTGCAGAAAAAGTATAATGGAGAAAGAGAGGTATATTTTCATATCTGATAGAGTAAATATTTCCTCTAATTTCAATCGGTGTTAAATCTGTTTTTCCTTCTAATTCTTCCCATTCTACTTTTTGATACGTTTTCATTTTTCTGTAAGACTGATGTTTCCTACATCAGCGATGGAAATATTTCCCCATTCATTCTCTACTATTGATATATTTCCAGAACAATCTATAATCTTCAATTTTTCAACATTGATGATGTGTGTAGGATTATATGACCAGCCATACATTTGATATCTTCCTTGAACAATCAAACCTTGTTGATGGAGATACTCTTTTTTAAAAACTCTTTCAAATTGGTTTGACCAGACGTAGAATCCTGGGGAGCCTCTCATATGCACCTTATTTCCCTTGTGATCAAAGAGCCAGGCGTAGAATTGGTAAAGATAAGATAATTCAATTTGTCCAACTCGTTTCCCCACAACTTCAATCTTTTTTCCTGTTAAAGATCGTTCCAGTTCGCTGATTTCTTTCCGAATGTATGTTGTCATTTTTTGAAACTTAATTTGCCCTCTTCTGTAATGGATAGTTTGCCTTCTATAATATCAGTAAGGGAAAGCTGTCCTCTCTCCAGTTCTACCTCTCGCACACGGATAAAAGAAACAGGTGGATCATTTTTAAAAAGATGATACTCTCCTCTCACGATAACCGGCACCTTTTGATTATATGCTTTTTCAAATGTTTCTTTGTGGTGTAGTTCATATTTACTATAATAAAAGAAAAGAGTTATTTCACACAATTTTGAAAAATCTGTTACGTGTGCAGAATATTCATCCCATAAAGGATGTTTAGTAGCTTTGTAAATTAATATTATTGGCTGGCAAATATTTCCCCTCACTTCAACATTAATAGAATCAAGATCTGTGCGGGACAGCTGTGCCTCTTTTAGTCTTATGGGAAGTTCATTTATTTCCAGCCGTTGATAGTTTGTCATTTTTTAAGGCTAAGACTTCCTTCTGTATCCGCAAGAGAAATACTTCCTTCTACTCTTTCCACCAGCGAAAGATTTCCTTTGTCTCCCAGCAATTCAACGTCATTAACCTGCAGGATTTTTCCAACGTTTCCAGATTTATAATCTGCAATGTATCCAATTTGATAATAATTACCTCGTATAATCAGCGGTAACTCTCGTTGATATGCAGTATCAATTATTTTTATAAGATTTTTTGGAGTTTCACAACCTTGTAATTTATCAAGCAAAAAAGTAACAAAATCATCCTTTCGTAGAGAAAGAGTTACGGTTGCCGATTTCTGTAAATCTATTAGGTATGCACGATAACATTGATAACCATGATTATCATTTCCAAGAGGAATAATGCCTGGAGTAAAGATTTTTCCTATCACTTCCACATCCAAACTACCTACATCGCCCAATGACATTTTGATCATCTCATCAAGCTTTACGGGAAGTTCACTGATTTCCATTCGTTGATAGTCTTTCATTTTTTGTTGAGGCTTAGATTTCCTTCCTCCGTTATCGAAAGCAGGCCATTACTATTTGGTAAAGATAATAAAGATAAATTACCCTGATTCCCATAATCAAAGAATTCAACACGGTCAATATTAAGATACCCTTCATCAGGGTACTTATGATAATAAATTCTCTTATAACTTCCCTTAATCAAGACTAAATGTTGTAGTTCAAATGCTTTTTCACAGATTCTTTCATTTTTGTTATTAAAATAGAGATGTCCTATAGTGCCGACAATATACACATCATCTGAAACAGTAAGAAGATTTTGTTTAACAGCGGTAAGTTTTCCCAAAAAATAATGATATGAATGTCTACGAAACAAGTGCATTCTTCGCTTCGGGCGAGAAAATATTTTTCCAATAACTTCTACTTTAGTTTCAATTAAAGAAGCTTCCAGTTCGCTGATTTCTTTCCGAATGTATGCTGTCATTTTTGTCACTGATACTTCATCATCAATTCAACGTTAACCATAAATACTAATTCTACCAACAGCTTTAAAAAGATTGTGACATTTTTGTCACACTATGCTTACCGATAAAGATGTTGCCTTGCTGCGACAGGAATTACAGACAGCAAAAAATCCCTTATTCATTCATGATGATGATGCTGACGGCCTGGCATCATTTCTTCTATTATATAGGATTCATCGCGAAGGCAGAGGCATTTCTCCCAAAACAGGGAAGCTCGATAAAAATTTTATACACAAAGTAGAGGAGATTAATCCCGATAAGATTTTTGTCTTAGACATTCCAGTCATGGATCAGGAATTTGTCGATGGCGTTAAAAGGCCGATCTTCTGGATTGACCATCACCAGCCGCTGGAACGCCAGAAAGTACATTATTTTAATCCCCGGTTAAAGGATCCTGACGCCTACATTCCGACAACGAGAATGGCCTGGCAGGTCAGTGAAAATCCGGATGATTTATGGATTGCCACGCTGGGCTGTTTAGCAGATTGGCATTTGCCAGATTTTATTTCTGAGTTCATTCAAAAGCATCCTCACTTGCTGCCGAAGAAGAAGGATTTGACTGATGCCGTGTATAAGCAGCCGGTTGGAAAATTAGTGAAAATGTTTTTTTTCCTGCTTAAAGGGCCAACATCAGAGGTTCGGAAATCAATTAAAATTTTAACCAGAATCAAAACGCCGGAAGAAATTATTAACCAGGAAACAGCTGCCGGGAAATTTCTCTGGAGACGATTTGTAAGCATTAATCAGCGCTATGAAAAATTGCTGCTTGATGCTAAAAAATATGTTACCAATGATAAAATTTTTCTTTATTTTTATGGCGAGAATGAATGGTCGTTCACCGCTAATTTAGCGAACGAATTGACACAATTATATCCAGAGAAAGTGATTATCATTTGCCGCCGTAAAGATGGAGAGATGAAATGCAGTTTCCGTGCTCATTTTCCGATTGTGGAATTGTTACAAAAAGCATTGCAGGGTGTTAAAGGATTTGGCGGCGGTCATCCCGTTGCCTGCGGCGCCGTTA
>JAUYPT010000007.1 GCA_030695685.1 Nanobdellota archaeon
TTGGTGAAGCGCTCATTGCTATTACTGAACAGGCACAGCCGTGCATTAATTTGGCAGTTCTTCCCTACGTTGGTGATAAAAACATTACAGAATTTATGAAATCTCTCAAAGACCGGCGAGGTTGGTATGCCACAGTAATGCAGGAAGGGATTGTTAAAAAAGGAGATAGTATCGAACAATTTTTGTTTTAAGAGAAATTAAAAATCATTATCCCTTCTGTTGTTTATACAACCGGAACGCTTCCAGCGCAATCTGCCGAACATCTTCTGGAATATCATTCTGCGTTACATCATCAGCAGAAAACCAGCGAAAGTTTTTCACTTCTTTATTCATCTGCAGGATTTCCGGATTCTTCGCCGTACAAAGATAAAATAACCCATAATGGTCATGGTCGCCAACGCTGTGAAGATTAGTATGGAACGGCAGAGCGCAATTTTCCTTAGCATTTCCACCAAGAGGAACAGAAGATTTGCCGATAATCTCTATATCTAAATTAACCTCTTCTTTGATTTCCCGCCGCAAAGCATTATCCGGCGTCTCATTGGCATCAATATGCCCGCCGACCGGCAGCCAGAGGTTTAGTTTCTGATGATGAATCAGCAGTAATTTAGAATTGTGAAAAATATAGCCGCCGACTGTTAAATCTATTTTGCGTTCCATATAAATAATAAAGTTTAAGTTTAATTTATAAAAATGTATGTAGTTAATAACTATTCTTCAACTATTGGTTTAGGCAATTCCACAGACTCAACATATTCTGATTTCTGAAGTTCTATAATATTTTGATCAGAAAGTCCTTGTACATATAATACGCCAGCAAGCTCACTTTTAGCGACAACACTCCCACCTAAATTTTCAACAAGTTCTTCTAACGGCTTAATTAATTTCTCAAAATTCTCCTGAACAAGAAGCATATATTTAGTAGGAGGCATTTCTTTTGGCCGTGAAGGTAATTCATAGGATTTTAACGCTACTAAATAATGATCACCTATTCTTTGTTCCATAATGCCATTGAAGAAGTGCTTAAATATATATTAATGTATCTAAATATCCAAATTCACAACTTCCCGCCCATAGCGTTCAATAAATTCCCGCCGCGGCTCAACTTCATCGCCCATCAAGACCGTAAACATCTGGTCAGCAGCAACAGCATCTTCCACCGTTACTTTCTTAAGCATGCGCACCGCAGGATTCATCGTTGTATCCCACAGCTGTTTTGGGTTCATTTCTCCTAATCCCTTATAGCGCTGGATAGTAATGTCACGTCCCCAGACGGCCATTATTTTTTCTTTTTCACGGTCAGTATACACATACTCTACCTCTTTTCCCTTCTGCAGCCGGTATAACGGCGGCATGGCAATGTACACATGCCCTTTAGCAATTAAAGGGCTCATATATCTATAAAAGAACGTTAATAACAGCGTCATGATATGAGAGCCATCAACATCAGCATCGGTCATGATGATCACTTTATGATAGCGCAATTTTGCCAGGTCAAACTCTTCTCCGACGCCCGTCCCTAAGGCCATAATCATGGCAATGATTTCCTTATTTTCCATAATCTTATGGATTCGTGCTTTTTCCACATTCAGAATTTTTCCCCGTAATGGCAAAATTGCCTGAAATGCTCTATTTCTTCCCTGCTTCGCACTGCCACCAGCAGAATCTCCCTCCACAAGGTACACTTCACAAGCCCGAGGATCACGATCACTGCAGTCTGCCAATTTTCCCGGCAATCCTGCACCATCTAAAGCATCTTTTCTTCGAGTAAGATCTCTGGCTTTTCTCGCTGCTTCCCGTGCCCGGGCAGCATCTAAACATTTGCCAACGACAAGTTTGGCAATCTGCGGATGCTCTTCCAAATAGGTTGTTAATCCTTCATGAACGACAGAGCTGACAATCCCAAAAACGTCACTATTGCCCAACTTCGTTTTCGTTTGTCCCTCAAATAATGGTTCCTGGACTTTGACCGATAGTACTGCTGTTAAGCCTTCCTTAACATCGTCACCGCTGATTTTCAGTTCTGATTTGGAGGTATTTTCCTTCACAAACTGATTTAAAACTCTGGTTAAGGCAGTCTTAAACCCAGATAAGTGAGTTCCGCCTTCGATCGTATTAATATTATTGACAAAGGAAAAAATATTTTCCTGGTAGCCGGCGTTATAACGCAGGGAAATTTCGACAACAACGCTATCTTTTTCTTTCTCAAAATAAATAACATCGTGGAGCGGCGTTTTATTCTTGTCAACATAAACTACAAATTCTGTAATGCCGCCATCGTATTTGAAAACATCTTGTTTGATTTCTGCTCTCTTATCAACGAGAGTAATTTCTAAACCACGGTTTAAAAAAGCTAACTCCCGCAGGCGCCGGGCAAGGACATCATAATGAAATACTGTCTCTGTAAAGATTGTTGGATCAGCTTTAAAACGGATAATTGTCCCCCGTTGAGGTGTTTCCCCCCGTACTTGCAGTTTGGTAACAGGAGCACCTCGCTCATACTTTTGATAATATAACTTCCCGTTCCGCTTGACGCCAACCTCTAATTCGGAAGAAAGCGCATTGACAACGCTTAATCCTACACCATGCAGTCCACCGGAAACTTTATACGAGTCTTTGTCAAATTTCCCGCCGGCATGAAGTTTGGTTAACGCTACTTCTACTGCCGGGATTCCTAACTTAGGATGAATATCAACAGGAATGCCCCGCCCGTTATCCAGAACAGTAACCGAATTATCAGGGTGAATGGCAACTTTAATCTTCGTGCAATGCCCTGCTAAAGCCTCATCAACAGAATTATCGACTAACTCAAAAACTAAATGATGCAGACCTCGTAATCCGGTATCCCCAATATACATTCCCGGCCGCCGCCGGACAGCATCAAGGCCTTCCAGTACCGTAATCTGAGCCGCATTATAGTCGCTGTTGTGCGCTGATTTTGGCGCTGCTTTCTGGTCTTCGTTTTCAGTCATTTTTTGAGCAAAATTAATTATCTAAATATTATCTTTATCGTCGATAAGGTGTAGAAATAAACACTCTTTTTTAGTTTATAAAACTATCGCTGGTTTAATCCATTTCTTGTAATAGCTGTTAAACAGTCATATCGTTTTAAGGCGTCCTGTTCCACCTGCCTCATATCCACCCCTACTTTTTCTGCAAAGGCATATTCCTGAAGGATAGTGGTTTCAAAATTGCCAGGAATATCAGTACCGAGAACGAAAGGGACGCCATGCTGCTGCAACGTAACTAAAGGATGCTGGTTCATAGTCCGGAGATGACTTTTAATAAGCTTGGATTCATAATCATAAAAATAACTGTAGCTGCGGGGAGTTACTTCCAGAAGAATGTTCTTTTTCACGAGCTCATTCATAACAGCAGCATCTTCCGCAGCATTCAAGCCATGGCCAATCGTTGTAGGGTTAAGCAACAGAGCATCGTAAACCCCTGTAAGTCCGCGCATTTCAGTATGAACACAGAGATCAGGAAGGTATTCACGTGTTCTTTCAATAACGTTCTGGTGCTCTGGTAAAAATGTGTATTTATCCTCTTTGCCAAGAAGATCCAGCCCCGTAAATTCAGAATAGTTGTTAATAATCATAACTGCTATTGGTTCCAGAAGATGGAGGAATTGTTCCCGGCGGGTAAACGCAAACCGTAACCCTGACCATACTTTTCGTGTATCTTCCCGAAACGCTTTTTCCTTGCCGCTGATGATACAGGCTAAAATTGATTCTGCTGTACATATAAATTCACCAGTATCAACGTCTCGTCCCTGATTTTTCAGCAGTGCATCGGTAATCGAGATCAATGTTAATCTTAATTCAAAGCCGTCTGTTTCATTAGCAGCGTCTCTAAAAGTATAATAGGATAAATCTTCGATGGCATCCAGAGAAACATACGCTTTTCTGGTATTGATCAGACAATCATAATAACTATCCCAATCACCTTCTTTCTGCTGTACGACTAATGATTTAATATCCTTGCCTTGAAAGAAATCAATGTTGTATTCTTGAGCAACTTGTGTTAAGGCATTAACGCTATGGCTGCAATCCCAATGCCGATGTAAATCAAGGAGTTTCATGTCGCTTGTAGTAAGAAAAAAGAGAATTTATATGGATTGTGGTTTTAGACTATTATTCCATTTCTAAAACTACACCTCATCTACTCTCCAATGCGGATTGACTTCCATATCACTATAAGTATCTTTTCGTAAAAATCCTTCCCAGGCAATCATTGCTCCCTGATCGCCGGCTAAATTCATCGGCACGTTATAGAATTGAGTACCTCTTTCTGTGCACATGATGTTCAGCATCTCGCAAAATCGTTTATTGGCGCCGACACCGCCGACTAACAATAATTCTTTTTTTTCGGTATGGGCCATAGCCCGCTCGACAACTTCCGTGAGCATGGCAAAACAGGTTTCTTGCACGGAAAAACAGAGGTCTTCCTTGGATGCTTGTTTCCGCTCGTATAATTGCTGTATCTTTGTTAAAATTCCCGAAAAAGAAACATCCATTCCCTTGACAACATACGGCAGTTCTACATATTTTCCATTTTTAGCCAAGATTTCAATCTTCGGTCCGCCAGGAAAACCTAACTGTAGCAACCGAGCAAATTTATCAAGCATATTTCCTAAACCCAAATCAAGCGTTTCACCGATTACTTTATACTTCCCTCCTTCCTGCACAATAATCTGCGTATTGACACCGGAAACATAGAGATAGACAGGATCAGTCATTTTATTCCATACAGCGCCGATGCTTAAATGAGCAGCACAATGATTGACGCCAACGATTTTCTTGCCATATTTTTCACTCCATTCTTTCACTATATTATAACCAGCCCATAACGCAGGATCTAAACCTGGCCCGGCAGAATAAGCAATAAAATTGATATCAGACCAGGATTTTCCGGCATCAGTAAATGCTTTGGCCAAGACTTTTTCGGCAACATTTTTGTGATGATCAGCAATCTCATGAGGAATCATGCCTCCTTCAGTAGAAGTAAAACTATCCGTAACATTGGCTACGATAGCGCCATCAGACGTTACTATTCCTACACCAAACGTATGAGCAGTACTTTCAACTCCTAAAATAATCATAGAATTAAATTAATAGAGTTCTTTAAAAAAGTTTAGAACAAAATCAGACATTTATTTTAGTTTGACAACGTATCTAACCGCTTTCCCACCATCAATAAGGATGGCTTCCAGGTCAAACTTTTTTTTGTCAAGACCATCTAACACTGGACAAAAAATTTCCTGGACAGTATATTCCTGAGCAGATTTTTTGAGATCACTTAAAATACCATAATCACCATTTATTGACTCACCTGAGTTTAATAGCATCTGATACTGGGTAGATACAGAAGAAAAGAAATTATCCCCTTTAGCGATAGCTTCAGTGTCATCGCCAGCGGCGACAAAATAAACATACCTACCGCTAAAACACTCACTCCACATAGTTTGATTAAAAGTATATTCTACTTTCCAGAGTTTAGGTTTATGTTCCATAAAAACAAGAGAATACTATCCTATAAAAAAGTAATGGAACTAGCTTACTTACTGCTCGCTGCCTGCCGTTCTAAATCCCGTTTCTTGGAAATAGCATTGCTGCGGCCGCTGGACTGAGCGGCAGAGATAATCTCTTCCGCAAGAGCATTCTCAATAGTCATTTTTTTATTAAACGATTTTACGTATGCGCCCTGTGTAATATAGCGCAGCGCTAAATCAACCCGCCGTTGAGGGGAAACTTCCACTGCTTTTGGATATCGCGCTCCTCCGTATTCTACGGCAATAACTTCTTCCCGAGGCGCAGCATTCTCAACAGCTTTTACTAACACTGCAAGAGGATTTTTTTTTAATTTTAGTTCTGCAGTTCCCAGTGCACGCTCCACAATTTTAAGTACTTTGCTTTTCTTGCCGGTATTATGGCCGGAACTGATAAAATGTTTTTTTCCTTTATGCCCGGTACTCATCAGCTTTGATGCCAAGCGCTCGACAATGAACGTCTGCGACTTATGGAACCTATTTCCAGCATAGCGCGCACCGGTTTTAGGCATAATTTTAGGATCAAGAGTAATATATTTGACCAGCCCAGGATCATCCACTTTAACGCCAGCAGCAGTCCACTTGTTAAAAAATTTGATTTCGCTCATCGTCGTGCTTTCTCCAGTTTACCTTTCAATAAAGCATCAAGGCTTTGATCATTCACTTTAATAACCTGCCAGCGGATACACGGAAGATCGCCTTTGGAACGGCCCATTTTCCCACCAATCTGCTCTACAATAACTTCATCGTGCTCATTAATTAATTTTTGCGCTCCATCGCCAGGCATAAATACCGTTACTTGTTTTCCATTCTTAACTAGCTGAACTCGAGCACATTTCCGCATCCCAGAACAAGGCTGTTTTGCTTCTACTTGAATCTTTTCTAAGACAATCGCTTTCGCTTGAGAAGAACCTTCTAAAGGGTCGAATTTCTTGCGCAGTTTTACCCGTGACACTAGCTTAAACTGCTTCCGCCGTTTCATTAATTTCTTTGCGGCTCCCAATCCCCGTGATTTATTGCCCATTTTAGATTACTTTAACCTCAACGTTAAAAAAACGTGTTACCGCCCTCTGTATTAACTGTAAATTTCTGCCGTCCCTTCCTATTAATAAACTTTTTGTTTTTTTTCTGCTATCTTTAAGATAAACGATACTATTTTCTTCCACAATCTCCTCTACCCTAAGAGGAGAAATGATATTTCGAATGAAATCAATGACAGTATCAGCATATTCAATGATTCGTATCCTTTTGCCTAATTCTTGCTGTAGCCGTCTGACATTCTCTGCGCCTTTCCCTAACGCTTTGCCCATTTCTCCCTGGGCAACAACAAAATAAATCGTTTCGTTATCTTTAAAACAATCTTTAACCAGAGCATGAGTTCGTTTTTCCAGTAAAGAAGATAATCCTAATGTCTCTTGATCGAGCTTTACGCGACTCAATTTATTCTCCAATTGTTCCAAGAACAGAAACTAAAAAACTTTTTTTACAGAAAACGCCTAATTCTTCATTGCTGTATGCTAATTCCTGAACAGGAATGTCTGCAAGAGCAGCATAATATTTGATGTCTTCTTTTACCTTGTCAGGACAATTACGGGCAAGATACACTGCCTGAATTTTCTTCAATTTTAGTTCTTTCAGCACACGTTCTGTGCCAATAACTACTTTTTTGTCCTGAATCTTTGTTTTCAGTGTTTTTGTGTCCAGTTTGATTTCTTTTGTTGCTGTCATTGTTATTTGTTTATTATGTTTTTAATTTAGATTATAATTATTGGAAATAGTACTATTTATTTTTAATTCTTTCTAAAGGAACTTTCATTTTATCAGTATTACTTTCAATAATAGCATACGCAAGGACCAAAGGATCATGAGCATTCTTAAGGATAGACAGTGCTTTTTCGATATTCTGTTTCTGATCATCTAGGCTGTAGAAGTAATCGATAAATTCCTGCCGCGGTGAATCCCCCCTAAAAGTATAAAATTTACGAAAATCGTCTTTATATTGTGAAGGAATCAGTTTCAATGCTTCCGTCAGTGCCTCATTCACTGTTTGGAAAGGTGCATCTATTTTTTTTTTATAAGAAAATGCTATCCCATCATCAAACGTAGTCATTTTTTTATACTCCCTTATTTTAATTTTGTAATCAATCCAGGCAATCCAGTTCCTAATGGAACCGGCTGGTTAATCATGACATTCTCAACAACCGAAGAGAGATTGTCAATTTCTCCTTCCAATGCGGCATTGATTAAATGCTTAATCGGCGTTTCGAATGATGCCCGTGCTAAGACGCTGGCTTTCTCACTGACAACACCATACCGCGTCACTCCTTTCACCGCACCATTGCTGCACATGACATCAGCAACGAGCATGACATGGCGAATATCAATGTTTAATCCCTGCGCTTCGACAACTTTGTTAACTTCATTAATAATTGATTGCCGGGCAGCTTCAATTCCTAAGACCATATAAATTTCATTGATATCATTAGTGGTAGTTCGTACTGCATCCACTTCCGGTAATTCGAGAATATCTTTAAGATTAGTTCCGGAGGTTAAAACAATGTATTCCTCATCCCGTTTTACGGGCAGCACTTGCTTAATGCTTTTTATCCCCTTCACTTTTATGACTTTCATTTTTTCTTTCAAGGCATATATTTCTTTAATCTCCTCTGGCTTATTTCCTTTTTTGATAAAAGTAATAGAATCGTCAGTTTCTTCAATAGTAAAACCCTTCGTCTTTGGCTTAAGCAATTTAACTAATTCTTTTACAGAGAGTGAAAAATCAGCCAACATTGCCGTATTGAGCTTAAGGCGCAATGTCTGATCAAAGATATTTAAAGCATATTCTAAGACCAATTCACCTAACAGTGTTTCTTTAATGGCAGCAGCAAACTTTCGTACAGCGTCAATTTTGTTATACTCGCTTTTTAAGAAAATTTCCATCGTAGGAGTTTTAATCTCTTTCTGAGAGTCGAGGATTTCAATAACACGAGGTAATCCTGTCGTAACGTTCATTTCTGCAACACCCGCAAAGTGGAATGTATTTAGTGTCATCTGTGTTCCCGGTTCGCCGATACTTTCTGCGCTAACTAAACCGACACATTCTCCTGGATTAATGCGTGCTGCAGTATAGGCAGCGATCGTCTCGGCAAAAATTTGCTCCAATTTTTCCTTGCTGATTGTGCCAGGCACTGTTTCTCTAATTTCTGTTAACGCTGCTGGAGGTAATAATAATGCATACTTTTCCGCTATCTCTTCGTGTTCTTTTTTCATTATTTCTCACCCACAATCTGTTGTACGATCCGTTTGATGTCAACAACACCATTTTTCGTTTTGGAAACGTCCAAACCATCTTCACCATATAAAAACTGCACAATTCTGCCGCTGGCATCCCGTACAGTGCCGTCATATTCTACCTTTAAATCCTGCATCGCATTGGATAAACGCCGATAGAGATATCCTGATTTTGGTGTTCGCAGTGCTGTATCCATCAGTGCATCCCGTCCCGTCATGGCACCAAAGAAAAATTCATACGGTTTTAATCCTGACTTGAAATTATTTTTAATGAAACCATGAGCTGCCGGACCAAGATCATTCTTTTTGAAATAGGGCAGAGTCCTTCCGGAATATCCTGTTTCGATTCTTTTACCACGAAGCGCTTGCTGTCCTACAATTGCCGTCATTTGAGCAATATTCAAAGCATTACCACGAGCACCGCTTCTGGCCATGACTAAGGCAGCACTTTCATGCACTTGCCTCATCGCGACATCTCCGCTTTTATTCCGTGCCCGGTTTAGTGTTTCTAAAATTCTTAATTCCAGCGTTTCCATAATAGTTCTTCCTGGTAACGGTTCTAACTTGCCATCATGATAATTTTCAATCAATTTTAATGTTTCCGCTTCTGCTTTAGCGATGATATCTTTAATTTCATCATTGACTTCCGGCGCTAAATCCATGTCACTGATACCGATAGAAAATCCACGCCGGGATAGAACTGTTATCCCTAACTTGGAAATATTTCCTAATAATTCAGCAGTATACGCTGCACCATATTTTTCATAGATGTTTCTCAGCATTAACCCGCTTTCCTGGCCTAAGTTAGATTTATCCATTAATCCTGATTTCAGCTGGCCATTGACGATTTTGACTTCATTGCCGCTTTTATCTTTTCCAATAAAGTTAAAATCCTTCGGCAAAAGAACAGAAAAGACTTCCTTGCCGTCAATCTTTTCTTTGTCTGGCAACGACGATAAATCGTTGATGCCGCAGCCATAGAGCAGATCAACTGCTTCTTCCCTGCTTAAAACAAGCTCTTTTGTTAATAAGTAATTTCCCGTAATGCCGTCGTGGATGCAGCCAACAACGCTCAGTCCGTACCGAGGGCTAATCAATTGTGTTTCCACTAACATTAAAATCCGTGCTTCTGCCCGCGCTTCTTCCGTCTGCGGAATATGAAGGTTCATTTCATCTCCATCAAAGTCAGCGTTATACGGGTTACAGACTGCGGGATTTAAGCGGAATGTTTTTCCCGGCAAAACTTTTACCAGATGGCACATCATGCTCATCCGGTGCAATGATGGCTGCCTGTTAAAGATAGCAATATCTCCATCAATAAGATGCCGATCCACAATATACCCTTCTGCAAGCTCCGCGAGAATTTCATCTTTCGTTTCTGCCGTCACTGATTTTCGTTTTCCGTCAGGCTTGGTAATATAATTAGCACCAGGATATTTTTTAGATCCATTTTCAATGTATTTCTTGACATATTCTTTATTCCATTCTGTTATTCGTTCCGGAACAGTTAAAGTCATTGACATGCTTAGTGGAACTCCAACTTCATTCAAGCTGATTAAAGGATCAGGGCTGATGACTGTTCGTGCGGAGAAATCAGTTCTCTTCCCTGCTAAATTATGCCTAATCCGCCCTTCCTTGCTGCTGATTCTGTTTGCTAACGTCTTTAAAATCTGCCCGCCGCGATGCCGTGCGGGAGGCAATTGTGGCACTTCGTTGTTAAAGAATGTTGTAATATGATACTGCAGTAAATCCCATAAATCTTCAATAATAACTTCCGGCGCACCGGCGTTAATATTTTCAAATAACCGCTGGTTAATCCGGACAATATCTCCTAATTTATGAGTTAAGTCGTCCTCACTCCGCTCTCCGGATTCAAGCGTAATGCTTGGCCTCATTGTTACCGGAGGAATCTGCAAGACTGTAATAATCAGCCATTCTGGGCGAAATGACTCTTTCTTAAAACCAAATATTTCTAAATCTTCCCCGGGAATTTTTTCTAGGCGGGCCCTCACTTCGATAGGGCTTAAGCGGATTTCTCCTTCATAATAATTATAGGGTTTCTCTAATTTGATTTTAGTCTGTTTTGTATCACAATGAGGACACTTTTCTTTAACTTTATATTTCTTGGTGATTTCCTTCACTTTTCTCCGCCGTGCTTCAAAACCTTCTTCTGTTCCAATTTTTTCTAATATACTTAGGTAGCGCTTCAAGTTTTCATCAGGAATCAAAACTCGGCCGCAGGATTTACACGTTGACTTTAAGATGTCTAACACCTGCCGGACAAAATTAATATGAACAACAGGGCGAGCTAATTCAATATACCCAAAGTGGCCGGGACACTCTTTTAATTTCTGCCCACAGGTTTTACAGCGCAATCCTGGATCGATGACACCTAACCGCAAATCCATTAAGCCGCCGTCAACAGGATACCCTTCACGGTCATATAATTCAGGAGTAACAACTTTCGCTGTGGCAGAATCGACAATCTGTTTTGGTGAAAAAATGCCAAAAGTGATACTAACAATTTTTTTATGTGTTTCTTTGATAATCATGGTGTGTATATTTTTGTATTCTTTATAATAACCTCAATATTTATTTTTTAAATTGAGCTTGGTATAAATCCCTAAACTTCGGAACTCGTCCAGCAATAATTTAAACGCATAACTCATCTCGATACTGGACATTTCAGAATCTTCTCCGTATAAGGGAGAGATGGCCTGGTTATTTTTTCGGATGTCATAATAGCCCATTAATCCAGATTTTTCACAAATAGGAATAACTACACTGTCAGCATTAAACCGCTCTTTTAATAACAGCGAAGCGCCATGTGCGATAAAGGTATCTTTTTCCATCTCACCCAGCCTTAATCCACCTTCCTTCGCTTTCCCTTCCGTAGGCTGCCTGGTCAAGAGCTGGATTGGACCACGGGCCCGTGATTGCATTTTATTGGCAACCATATGGCGCAGCCGAAGGTAATACATATTTCCAACATAAATTCTTGCCAGCATTTGCTTTCCTGTTCTTCCATCATAAAACATTTCAGTTCCATCCTGCGCAAACCCTAAATGTAATAATTCGTTTCGCAAGTCTTCTTCAGATTCTGCCTCAAATAACGTTCCATCAACAAACCGGCCGTTTAAGGCGCTGACCTTTCCGCCAATTAGTTCTATTAAATGGGACACCGTCATTCTCGAGGAAATACCATGCGGCGTGAAAATTAAATCTGGAACGATTCCTCTTGTCGAAAAAGGAATGTCCTGCGGCGGGAGCAAAATACCAGTAACACCTTTCTGGCCGTGCCGGCTGGTAAATTTATCACCTATTTCAGGAATCCGCTCTTCCCGCAGGCGTACTTGCACAAGCTTGTTTCCTTCTTCATTTTCTGTAATGACAACAAAATCAGCAATGCCTTGTTCGCCATGTTTCAGGGAGATGGAACTTTCCCGTCGGGTGGCAACAGAAAGATTATATTCATCCAAACTGCTCAGGAATCGCGGCGGGCTCGTTCGCCCGATAACAACATTTCCTTCTTCTATCTTCGCTTCTGGGTAAACAATACCATCGCCTTCTAAAAATTGATAGTCGCGCTCGGTTCGATAGCCTTTAATTTCTTTGTCAGGTACAGAAACTTCATCGACTAAACCGCCGGAGTAGCGCAGTTCTTCGGCGCTTACCGGTCTGAAATAGGTGCTTCGGGCTAATCCACGTTGGACAGAGCCTCCATTGAGGATGACACCGTCTTCCATGTTATAACCATCATAACACATCACCGCAACAATCATATTTTGTCCTGAAGGATGCTGGTCATAATCGGTAACATCGTGAATCTTCGTCTTCACCAGCGGGTATTGAGGATAATGAAGTATGTTGGCATCCATATCCATTCTGAGGTGGAAATTGGCCGCATAAAATCCAAGCGCCTGTTTCTGGTTTTTACTCCCAATAATCAGACGGGAGGATTGATTATAATTTCCGAATGGCACAAGAGCTGTGGCAATGCCGCTCAGCGCGCCAGGAGTTACTTCTAAATGAGTATGTTCTGAGGTTACATTTTCTTCGACGTAGGCGACAAAAGCATTTTCTTCTTCAGCAGCATCAAGATATTCGATCACACCTTGGCGAACCAAATCAAACCAGGTTATTTCACCTTGTGTTAACTGCTCCAGATGTTTTTCTGTTAGTAAAGGCTTGCCGTCTTTAACAACAATTAACGGTCGCCGCGCTCGGCCCTCATCAGTTTTAACATGAACTTCATGAGCATCAAGATTATGGTAAACATTAACTTCGTTGGAAATCATGCCTTTGCGCCGAAGATCTTTAATATCTTCAACAAAAAGCACACTGTCATCAATAGTTCCTACAAATTTTGAATTAATATAGACGTCTACCATAGTATAAATCCTAATTATCCCTTCAAACCAACAGATCTCATTTTTTCAAGGACACTTTCTTCATCCACAAACTGTGACAGTGAACAGAGCATCGCTAAATTTTTCCGTAATCCAATATTCGTTCCTTCCGGCGTTTCAATAGGGCATAATCTGCCTAAATGAGTGCAATGTAAAGCTCTCGCCTCAAAGTTTTCCTGAGACGTTGATAAAGGACTGGCAACCCGCTGTAGATGGGAAATCATTGCCAGGAAATTAGATCGGTCCATCCGTTGGGAAACTCCTTGCCGCCCTCCTACCCATTCTCCCGTAGCCATCGCAGAATAGATGCGAGACGTAAGCAGCTTATCTCTAATAATAACTTTAACTGAAGGTAATTTTCCTCTTTTGATTATTCTTTGGAAGTTATAGAGTATGTCACCTACCAACACTTTAAAATTAACACGGAATAAGTCTAACAGAAGATCACCGCTCATGCGGATTCGTTTATTCATATAATGGTCTTTGTCATCAGACGCTCTGCTGCCGTTGGCAACATCAATATACTTTTTCATCATTTTACAAATATTCTTTGCCTTGAAAAGGCGAGTCTTAGAGTCGATACCAATATTGGGCAGGAGATACTTGTCCAGAATATCCTGTGTTCTTTCCATCCGCACTTCTCTTACTTGTGCAATGCCAATCCGTTTGGCAATATAATCA
>JAUYPT010000010.1 GCA_030695685.1 Nanobdellota archaeon
CTATCGTAAGAGTAATTGAATATGAATACATTGTCAGCATTTGAAGGAAAGGAAATACGAAGAATTTGGCATAATGAAGAATGGTATTTTTCAGTAGTAGATGTTGTAGGAGTTCTGACTGAAAGCGCAGATGCAAGAAACTATTGGAAAGTTCTTAAGCATCGCCTAAATGAAGAAGGAAGTGAGGTGGTTACAAAATGTAACCAACTGAAATTACCCTCTTCTGATGGTAAAAATTATGAAACTGATTGCGCCAACACGGAAATTTTATTTAGACTTATCCAGTCAATTCCTTCTAAGAAAGCAGAACCATTTAAGCTATGGCTCGCAAAAACTGGCTATGAAAGAATACAGGAAGTAGAAAATCCAGAATTAGCTCAACAAAGAATGAAAGAGCTGTACAAAATGAAAGGATATTCTGAGCAATGGATTGAAAAGCGCGTCAGAGGTATAGCGGTTAGGAATGAGCTTACTGATGAGTGGAAAGAGAGAGGTGTTCAAGATAAAAAAGGATTTTCCGCTCTCACTAATGTTATAATGAAAGGAACATTTAACAAAACTGTCAATGAATATAAAAATTTCAAAGGACTTAAAACTGAAAATTTAAGAGATCATATGACTGATTTGGAGCTTATCTTTACGATGTTAGGAGAAGCTTCAACCACAAAGATAGCACGAAGCAAAAATGCGTTAGGATTTTCTGAGAATAAGAATGCCGCCAGAAAAGGCGGGAAAATAGCTGGCGATGCAAGAACAAAATTAGAGTTTGAATCCGACGAGAGAGTAGTTACTCCTGAGAACTATTTGCAAGAGCCAGAAGTACAGAAAAGAAAACGATTGCAATGAATCAAAAGATTAAAACATTTCCTTATTAACCTTCAACAAATACCCGATATAATTAATCAGCACATGGAGAAAAGGGCTGACAACAACAATCGTTACAGCTACTTCTACCGGCGGCACATACACCAAGAACGAAAAGAGTAATCCCCCAAGAACAAAATCAAGCTGGTCCCAGGGCAGCCATGATTTTCCGGGCTTGATCTTTGCCTTTCGTTTGTAATAACTCTTGACCAGATCGCCAAAGATTGCGCCAAATCCAAGTAAAAATCCGACGGCGATCGAAAAATCAGCATAATCAATGATTGCCAGTTCTGTAAATCCATTGAGATATAATGCCTTCTGAATCCAAAATACTAAACCACCTGTAAGCGTTGCAGCAATGATTCCTTTCCATGTTTTATTGCTGCCAAAATATTTTTCTGAGATCGGTGTTGCTCCCATCGGGAGGAAGCGTGCCAATACTGGTGAAATATTGGCTAACGACGCCGGCAGAAAGAAATACAAGCTCTTCAACAGCACATCCCACATGCTTCTCCTAAAATAGTGAGGATATTTAAAGTTTAGTATTGGAATAATTTTGTTCAAAACCAATAACTATTCCCTAGTTGTACTTTCAGCGTCGATTTTTTCTCTGTTGTTGCAATTTTTTCTTAGATATTTTAATTACCTTCTTTATAACTGTAAAATATATGTTAAAAAGAGTATATTCCATAACTAAAAATTATTTAAAGAGAAATTCGTTGTATAGAAAACAAGAAACACACCATCGAAGTTTATGTATTTTTGTTGAGGCACTGTCGGTAGTGTCGTTGAGTCATAAAAGTGCGGGAAAGCGTCAGAGACGCTTTCTTAACCCTGCACTTTGTGACACAAGAAAGACTAAGTCTTTCTGTGCAGAAGGACAAAGTCCTTCTTGCATAAAAGGAACAGAAAGCCTTGATCACGACATTTAAATGCGGGGCATTCTGTTCCTTTTAATGTAAAAGGGGGTTTAATGGATATAGTACTACGTATGTTCTGATGGATAGAGTATAGATTTACGATTATAAGAAAAAAGGTGGTGTAACGATGATAAAAGGACAAGAGAGTGTGATGACAGAAGGAAAGAATGGTGTAACGATCCCGCGGCATTTTACCCGAGATGGGGTAAGCCCATTTGAGATGTTTACGTATGAGAAACGAACATCGACTATTAAGAATCCCGATGGTTCCATTGTCTTCCATATGGACGAAGTGGAGATACCTACTTTTTGGTCGCATGTTGCGACGGATATTCTGGCGCAGAAATATTTTCGGAAAGCAGGCGTGCCCTTACACAATCAACAGGGGGAATTATTGCTTGATGAAAATGGCAAGATTATTACCGGCAGCGAAACCAGCATTAAACAAGTAGCGCATCGGATTGCCGGCTGCTGGCGCCACTGGGGGGAAAAGTATGGCTATTTTGCTTCCGCAGCGGATGCGCAAATATTCTATGAAGAAATGACCTATATGCTTATAGGACAAGTTGCTGCGCCAAACAGCCCGCAGTGGTTTACCACCGGATTGAACTGGGCGTACGGCTTAACCGGTCCGGCGCAGGGCCATAGTTACGTTGATCCTGTTACGAAAAAGTTAGAATATTCCAAGGACGCCTATACCCGAAGCCAGCCGCATGCCTGTTTTATTCAGGATGTTACGGATGATCTTGTCAGGGATGGCGGCATTTTTAGTTTACTGACCAGAGAAGCACGAATTTTTAAGTACGGCAGCGGCACCGGCAGCAATTTCTCGAAGCTCCGTGGTAAGGGAGAATATTTGTCCGGCGGCGGCAGCAGTTCAGGATTAATGAGTTTTCTCAAAATATTTGACGTTGCCGCTGGCAGCATTAAGTCCGGCGGCACGACAAGACGGGCAGCTAAAATGGTCTGCCTCGATTTAGACCATCCTGAAATTGAAGATTTCATCTGGTGGAAAGTGCGTGAAGAAGAAAAAGTAGCCAGTTTAGTCGCTGGCAGTAAAATCATGAATCAGAAATTATCGCGGCTGATTGAACTTTCTAAGAATAAAGAAAAGCCGTTGGAAAACAAGGACGTGCGCAGAGCCTTAAAACAGGCAGCGCAGCATAATATTCCCATCAACTATTTAGTCAGGGCTTTAGACTTAGCCCAGCAGGGCTATAATTTGCCCTTGCGGGAATTTGACACTCATTATGAATCAGAGGCCTATCTGACCGTGTCTGGACAAAACAGCAATAATTCTGTCCGTATTCCCAATACGTTTTTTACGGCATTAAAGGAAGGCCAGGAATGGCAGTTAAAAGGCCGAATTTCTGGTGATGTCATGAAAACAATCACTGCTGAAAAATTATGGGATGATATCGGCTATTGCGCCTGGGCTTCCGCTGATCCCGGTGTACAATATGACACCACTATAAATGAATGGCATACGTGTCCTGAAGACGGCAGGATTAATGGCAGCAATCCCTGCAGCGAATACATGTTTTTAGATGATACTGCCTGTAATTTAGCGTCGATTAATTTAGCCAAGTTTTATGATGATACGCGAAACACATTTGACGTTGCCGGGTATCGCCATACTATTCGCGTATGGGCAATTGCGTTGGAAATTTCGGTGCTGATGGCGCAGTTTCCGTCGGAAGAAATTGCCCGGCGCAGTTACCAGTTTAGAACATTAGGGTTAGGGTTTGCCAACATTGGAACTTTATTGATGTTGCAAAGCATTCCCTATGATAGTGATCAAGGCCGGGCTATCACGGGTGCTTTAGCAGCTATTCTTACCGGTGATACCTATGCTGCTTCGGCAGAGATGGCAGCAGTCCTAGGTACATTTGAAAATTACGCTAAGAATAAACGCCATATGTTGCGCGTCATCCGCAACCACCGTTCTGCAGCGTACGATAGTGAAGATTATGATAATTTAACCATTGCGCCTGTTGCTATTGATCAGGAACTCTGTCCTCAGGAGATTCTAGCAGCAGCACATGATTCCTGGGATAAGGCGTTAGAGTACGGCGAAAAATGGGGCTATCGTAATGCCCAGGCAACAGTTCTTGCTCCTACCGGCACGATTGGTTTAGTAATGGATTGTGATACAACAGGTGTAGAGCCAGAGTATGCTTTAGTAAAGTACAAGAAACTTGCCGGCGGCGGTTTTTTTAAGATTGTCAATCAATCAGTTCCCAAAGCGCTGCGGAAGTTAAGTTACACTGAACGGCAGATCAACGAGATTGTAAAATATTGTCTTGGCTACGGAACATTGCAGGGAAGCCCATTCATTAATTCAGAAACACTGCGGATGAAAGGATTG
>JAUYPT010000013.1 GCA_030695685.1 Nanobdellota archaeon
TCACCGTCGGACCTGTTCTCGTAGAGCGCCTTCGCCACAGGTGGTCCTCCTAGGATTATAGCATTTTACTGCTCCCCCAGGAATACCCTCTACGCCTCCCAGTCCCTAGTCCTGCAGTTTCTCCTGCACGCCGTTACGTTAAGCGCAACGATTTCACAAGAGATTTACATGACCGGCTACGAGCGCTTTAGACCAAATAAATACGAGCCCCACTTGTGGTGCTGGGGTTACCGCGGCGGCTGGCACCCGTCTTACCCACCACTTATTCGCCAAGCTATTTACACTTGACAAAAGCCCATGTAAAACATGAGCACTAGGAGTTCCCTTATCGCACTTCCGTACAGTGTAAAGTTTTCGCGCCTGCTGCACCCCGTAGGGCTAGGGTCAGTATCTCAGTACCCTTCTCCGGGCTACCGCTCTCACGGCCCGTACTGATCAAAGGTTTGGTAGTCCTTTACACTACCAACAGCCTAATCAGCCGCCAACTCATCCTTAGACGTTGCCTTTCAGCAAAGGAACATTCCGGTATCCTTTGCCTATCCGGTTTTAACCTCAGTTTCCCAAGGGTATCCCAGATCTAAGGGCAGATTATTGACGTGTTACTGAGCATTCAGCCTGTGCTCTTGCGAGCCCTCTGACTTGCATGGCTTAATCGAACTCCCATAGCAGCAATCTCCCGCAGGATCAACGGGAACTAATTAAAAATCCTTAAAGAATTATCTTGTCGCAATTTAAAATTTAATGGAATTGTCGTACTACAAATTTGTTTGGATCACCTTTTTCGTACTTAATATTAATCAAGCACACATGTGTTTTAATCTGGGGAAGAGGGTTCTTTATAAACTTTTCCATAGAGGAGCTATTTAAATTCCGAGGACAAAAAAAGAAAAATTATTCAGGAAGATAGGTTGGATTGATTTTGTAATCGAGAGAAGTGCCGCATGTCTTTGTTATAGTATCATGAACTTCACTTCTCCGCAGATGATGTGACAGTTCGTGTGAAAGATACCGAAGATTTTCCGGAATTCCTATTCGACCTATCTCTTCACAAAACGCTAGACAATAATATCCTTGACAAACATCATACTCTTTATTAGGACAGGGTATGATATCTTCCTGATCAGTTTCGATATACACAACTATATCCTCTTTTCCATTAAGAATTGGAATTTCATTTTCACGCAAACAGTGTTCTACGGCATCGTACTTAACGTCAATCATGTCCATATTTGGATGATATCCATTTTTATTAACAGCAATGCCCCCGGGAGTATAGTCAAGATTAGAACAATTTAACATACTAATTAAGGACAGAAGAGAACCTACTTTCCTCATCACAACCACCTCTCTTACTCAAACCTATCTTACACAAATGAATTAAAAACGATGAAACATGAAATTATCTGAATTTCTATAATTATACAGATTCAATCTTACGTCGGCGCTTGAGCTTCTTAATTTTCTTACGCTGCCACTTCCAGCGCATCTGCCCTTTCTTCTTCCAACGTCGGGAACTTCGCTTCATTTAATTCCAGAAAAGATATTAGTTTTATAAAGTTTTCTATGAGATTAACTTTTTTTAAGTTTTCTTTTTAATCTTTTAATTTCCCGAACACAGGCATCATAGATATTTTCCTTTCCTGTAAAAGAATGCAAGATAAATGCCGTTTTTTCTTCATTGACAAAAGAAGTGCTCAGGAGAAGTGGCCGTGTAAATGACTGCCCAAAAATATCTTTAACGACAATGGAATCGGAAAAATCGTATAAAAAAGTTGGTCCCTGAACGCTGAGATGAGTCCCTCCTCGGGGAGATGGCCTGGGGAGGATATTCTCTTTAATAATATAACCGACAACGAGCTGCTGATTATATTGTTCCAATTCTTTATTTCTGCAGGTCGTAATGAGAAAAAGATATTTTGCATCACGAGCAGCAAATCGCTGGATGTTCGATTGGTAACAAGGATTAATGTAATTCTCGGCGTTTTTTTCGATGTGCGGCTCTGTTTTACAGCCATAATTTTGTTCATTCAAAACATCTCGTACTGGAAGTATTGACGATGGAGAGTGGAAGAAATACTTGACCATTCCGCTCTGCACCAAGCCTTCAAGTTTGATCGTAGCCATAAAATTAAGCGGAGGAGAGTTTATTTATAAAATTATTTATAAAATATATCTCAAATACGAATAAACAGCAAATGCCGTTTCTTTCTTCCGGCACGATGATTAACATACTTCACAAACTGCCGCAGGTTCTTTGTTCGTTTGACGATAGTGATTGTATTCCGCCGTGCTGGAATGTGGACATAATTTCCGGTTCCATCGCTGTAAAAAATAGTGCCGCCGGAACGTTCATCCCAAAAATCATCAAGGTCTATAATGAAATCGTAGTGGTGTTTTTCGTTAACAGTATCATTGAGAATAGTATAATCCTTCCAGCCAAATTGTATAATCTCAGCAGATAGTCGCTTCATTTTTTTACGAGTGATGGCAACAATAAATTTTCGTAATTCCAGTGTATCCGGTAACGTTGTTACCGCTTTCGCATATGAATGAGTCAAATGTTTTTTTTCTTTTGTATAGTTTACGGAATGTAACGTCCGCTGCCACCGCCGAAAATAGCTTTCATCAAAAAAATCAAACAGGATGGCACCAGGAAAATCTTCCGAGAACGATGTTGTGATTTGCCTGCTATTATTGAGATAGAGTTGATTAATTGCCATGGAACCACCCGGTGATCGTCACTCTTTGTGTAGCGCTGATAACTTCCTCCACTTCGTGGAATGATTTTGTGGAAACTTTAAAAAAAGCAAACGTATTAAACGCTGGCAGGATATGATGAGCAACAGCAGACGGCTTCTTGTTCTTTGAAGCATAGAGCAGTAATTTCCCGCCATCCTTTTTTGTTAACGTTGAGAAGTATAAAAAGTAGGCAATTTTTCTGTCTTCAACCTGATCATCATGAGGCAGAAGGTAATGAGTATTCTTGTAGACCGTTCCAAACATATCAATAGTGTGGTGTAATTTTTTCCCGGATAAAAAAGAGATATAGTGTACAAATTCCGGCGACGATAAGAATAATCGAAATTGCTGCAGTGTTCTATTTTTCGTTCCCTTAAAATCATTTGTCTGCAGAAACGTAAACAAATCTGAATTTTTGAGATAGAATTTTTCACGGTGCAAGGCAGGCAACAGTGTACGTATTTTTTCCTCCTTAAAAAATCCAGGAAGTTCCAGATGCGAAAAAGGCCTATTCTTTCGAAACTTGCGGCGTAAATCCTGCACAATGTTTTCTTGTACATAATGAGGATTAATCCAGGCACGAAGCATAGGGAAAGAATGCGCAAAATGGTTATAAAGTTTTTGTAATTTCAAATAAAATTAATAAGTATAGAAATGACGACAATAAAATTAACAATCTTCAAACTGATGCTTGGTTCTGGTTTTATTCCTTAAAATCAACAGGAAAATGGCATAAGACAACACCGTATCCGGTGATGAAATGATAATCTTATTGTTCCTTTTTTAGAGTTAAATAAATACCATAGCAACGATACTGATCATGCGGATCATATTGAAAATTAGTAATCACACCATCTTTGTCACCATTTAACTCTTCAACAAACACAAACGTACCTAGTTCATCCATACACGTTCCGTGTTTTTTTGCCCTTACAAAAACTTCTTGAAGACTATAATCTGACAATTTTTTTCCTTGAGATACTGCATATTCTTCAGCTGAAATACTCAGCACGTTTGGAGTTACATAAACACCACTAAATGCCGTATCAAAATCTTTTTTAGGAGTAGAAGCTAAACATCCTGATACTAAACCAACCAAACTTAATGATGTAATTAATTTTTTCATTTTTGTGTTAAAATAGGTTCATTTTATAAAAATTATGCCAATCTAGTAGATAATAGCAACTAATACTCCTTCCACGTCTTCAAAGCGTATTTTAAACGGATCGCGGAAGGAATTATTATCGCCCTGCACAAGATAATAAATGCCCTGGTCATCTTCTCCTGTTTCAATAACCCGATGAATCAGAACGCCAAAGACAGTATGGTAGGAAATGATATCGCCGACGTGAATATCAAGGGGATCTTTGGGCACAATTTCAATAGCATTAGCATCTTCGTCCAGAAACGGGTCCATAGAATTAGTATTGGTAAATTGCGACCAGTTGGCATTTTCAATATCAAGAATGACTCTGCTGTCATAGACTTTAATCTGCTCCTCCTTAATCCAGTCGCTTGGGGAGAGTTGTTCCGGCGCTGCAAAGATGTTCGGCGTATTTTCAGAAAGCGAAAAGCTGACGCCAAGAGCGCTGAATAAGGCAAGAACAATGACCACTGCTATCCAGAAACGTACCATAATCTGTTATTTCTCAAAAGTAGTATTTTTAAAAATTGTGAGTGATGGTTCTCTGTAACAGTCTGCAAAACCTTAATAAATCATCCTTCTTTTATCCACAGCATGGATTTCCAAAAATTGGTTGAACTGTACGAACATTTAGAAAGGACTTCATCCGGCAACACGATGCGGGAAATCCTGGCCGAATTCTTCAAAAAAGTTCCTACGGAAGATATCGCTATTGTCACCTATTTAACACTGGGGCAAATTGCCTCGGAATATGACGGCGTTGTCTTGGGAATGGCCGAAAAATCAGTCTTGAAA
>JAUYPT010000078.1 GCA_030695685.1 Nanobdellota archaeon
GTTTTGCGGAAAAGCGTGGTTTGATAACACCACACTTGTTAATGTTACCCAGTAAATTAACTTTAAGCACTCCTCCTTTCTGAGCATCGATCTCTTCAAAAGAGCCAATGTAATTATTTTCATTCATAATTGTGAGTACGCGTTTAATCATAATGGAGGCTGGTTTTACAACTACTTCTCGTTTTCCGACTTTTTCTGCATTAATTATTTTGGCTAACGTTGCTGCCAAAGGGTCGTTTAACATGATTTTTTTACCTCACATATATTTAACTGAATTTTTTAAAGCCAAGTCCTTGAGCCATTTCCCTAAAACACTGCCGGCAGATATGCAGGCCATACTTGTTAATGTGGCCCCGTGTTCTTCCGCAATTCTTACATTTTCGTAAGGCAATGCCGCAGGAACGGTCTTTTGGCTGATTAAATTTGATAAATTTTGCTTTCTTGATAGGTTTAGCGTTTAATTGCGTAAACATTTTTCGGTGATCACTGGTAGTCATTCTTATTCAACCTCTACACCTAAATTTTGAACAAAAGTAACAGCATCATCTTTTGTAACTAGATGCGATTTTCCTACTTTTGCAGGTTTTATCTTCCTATTCTTAACTCTGAAACCAGGACGTTCTAATGTCACAGCAGCTTCAAGGCCAATTATTTTTAATTCAGGATCGTATTCTAATCCTTCGATATCAATATATTCCGGTATCCCAAAAGAAAAGTTACCGTGGTTATCAAAATTTCGCAATGATAATTTCTTTCCTTTTGCTACCAAAAGACGTTTTAAGAGAGTTTCCGTATCTTTCCGAACAGTAACTTTACAGCCAATGGTAAGTCCCGGCCGTAATCCCCATCCCGGGATTCTTTTCTTGGTTACTGTTTTAACAGGAGATAACGGCGTCAGTTTTTGTAATAATTTTAATCCTTTCTTCATCAGTTCCTCATCTTTTCCTACGCCTATATTTAACGTGATCTTGGCAATGCGTACATTTCGTATGGATGGAAGTGTTGCGGTCATGGTCGTTAGTTCCTTTTTGTATGAGCAGTTGAATTGTGAAGTGTAATGATGGGATCTTTTTTGCCGACAACAAAGAGATATGATTTTGCAGTCTCAATTTCTTTGCCGTTGGCAAGATACAAAGCTTCTTTTCCTTTTATTTCTTGTAGTTTGCCGACATCCCCGCCGTGTTTTCCTTTCGTCAGGAAAACTGTCGCTCCTGGATCTAACGGCAGAACTTCTTTGAATGCAAGCTGCGGCAGCTCTAAAACAATACTGTCGCCTACTTTTACTTTTTTATCAGTGATAATATTTTTACCATCATAAAGATTAAGTTGAATTTTACCTTTTGATAACATTGTTTTACCAATAACTTTAAACGGCTTAAGTGTGCTTTCTGCGGCGGAAATTTCAACGAGGATAAGTCTTCCCTGATTATCTAAGACAACACGGTACTGTTTCTTTAATTCAGGGAATGAAAGAACATCAAATAATCCTACCATAAAACGGTGATCTTTTCTTCTTTTACCATCAACAAGCACTTCTTTATTATTGAGGATTTTACGCACTTCTCCCATCATAGAGGCATGATGAAGAATGTCCCGCAGTATAATTCCTAATGACATTCCCGTATCTAAGGAATGAGCGCCTGCGTTAGGCCGAACGATGAAAATGTTCTGCTGCCGGTCCAAAATCCATGTTTTTGGTGCCGCAATTCTTTTCAGATGATTTTTCATGGGAGATTACCTTTTCCTTGTTTTTTATGGTCCTTAGCTGGTGTAGCAGCCATGGTTTTCTTTTTTGATTCCAGTTTTTGTTTTCGTAGTTTATCACTTACATCCAACTCTATAATCATTAATTTTGACGGCAGTAAAGGAAACGGCACTTTGGAACCGTCTTTTTTTATAGTTTCTATCCCATTGACAAAAATGGAATTCCGTTTTAGGAGAACTCGTTCCACTTTTCCTTCTTTCTTCTGATGGGATCCTCGAAGAACCGTAACCTTATCTCCCTTCCGTACTTGGATATTTCGAAAGCCATATTTCTGCCGTAGTGCCGGCGACAAATGAACATGAACTCTTTTCTGCCGGAGATGGAGTGGAGCATTATACCTATACTTACGCTGTTTACGCACTTGTGTACTGCTTTTCCATGCTCTGGAAAAAGTTTTGGGAATTGATTTTAGTATCATTTTTATGTATCTACCATTAAATTATCATTGATGCTAATTTAGCTACTGCCGGCCAACGCTCGGCTACTTCTTTGGCAATTGGACCTTTCAGGAGCGTGCCTTTTGGATTTCCTTTTTCATCCTTTAAAACAACGGCAGCATTATCCTCAAATTTGATTCTCATGCCATCCGGACGCCTGTATTCTTTTTTCTGGCGGACAATGATGGCAGGAACGACTGTTTTTCTCATCTCTAACTTTCCTTTTTTGACGCTCGCTAAAACCAAATCGCCAACACCAGCAGTAGGAATTCTACCGCGGGAAGTTTTGCTTCCTTTAACAGCTACTATTTTTAAGATTTTAGCGCCGGAATTATCGCATGTCGCCACATACGCCTGTGAGGGCAATGATTTTATAACGTTACTTTTGAGCGCTTTCATCGTACTTTTCCTTCCTCTTTAGCGGCTACCTTCGCCGTTTCTTTCTTTTTGGCTGATTTAGATACTGCTGATTTTTCATCACTGCCAACAACAGCAAGTATAACATGATTTTTTGTTTTACTTAATGGACGTGTTCTCGCTGCTAAGACATTATCTCCAATCTCTGCTTCTACACAGGCAGGATTATGGACGTGCATCCGCGATCTTCTGAGCTCGTATCGTTCATACTTAGGAATATAATAAGGTCTAAACCATTCAATTGTTGCAGAGCGGTTACTATCTTTTTTGATAATCTTTCCTCTAAACAACTCTTTTTTAACAGAGAGCTGTCCGTGGAAAGGACATTTTTTGTCCGTACAGTCTTTTGTTGGTGCATGCACACCAAATAGTTCTTTATTCATTGTTATTTTCCTTTAATTCTATCTTCGGAACGCCTGGCAATGGTTTTTCCCTCAACAACCATGCCTGTCCTGGTGATCTTTAACGTCACATTTTGTTTCAGGATCATTTTATGATTCCCATGATCATCAATGGTCAATGTGTTTTTCGTTTCATCAACAATTTTTCCGGTGAGACCAATCTCACTTTTGTTGGTGGAATGTACAATGGAAACTTCTTCCCCGATTAACTCATCAGGAAAACTTGCCATTGAAACCATTTTCATTACTCCAGCAAAATCATGCGGTCTTGCTGATTTAGACTACCTCAATAGTCTCTTCCGGGAAACCCAAATCGACAAGGACACCTTTTATCCTTGATTTATGGTCCCCCTGCAACTCAATTTGACCATTTTTAGCCGTACCGCCGCAGGCAAATTTCGATTTTAATTTTCGAACAATTTCATCGATGTTTGCTTCTTTATTGATACCGACTATGATTGTATATTTTTTGCCAAACTTTCTTTTTTCAATTTTAGCGGTGATTTTTTGCTGTTCGCGAGCAATTGTTTCGCAAACACACAAATCTTGAGGTAATCCACACTGGTTACAAACGTTAACCATTCTTCTTACATCAACACCTCTTTTTTCTCTTGAAGCAGTGTTAAAACCCGGGCTATATTCTTTTTTGTCTGCTTTAATTTTCCCGAATTGGCAGTATTAGCACCGCTGGCTACTTGCACATTTAATTTAAGTAGTTCCTTTTTAAATTCTCCCAATCTTTCCTGCAGAACTTCCTGTGATAAGGATCGAAAATTTTTGATAGTTTTCATGGTTACTCTTTATCCTCACTGTTTTGATCAGCTTTGTTGGCATCACTTGTAATGGCATCGCCTATAGCATCGACAACCGAGATGATTTCTTCCGCAACAGCTTCGTTCTTGGGGGAAGTAATTTCTTGTGAACCACTTTCTCCTGTTTTTTCCTTGTCGCTTTTAACCATTTTTTTCCGGGATGCTGATTTTTTCTTTGCCGTTGTTTTTTTAGCCGGTTCTTCTTTTTCAGATATGACTTCTACTGTTTGAACAGGCTCATCAAGTACTTCAATAAGATCAGGCAATTGTAAATGAGGTGGCATAATAGATACTTTTACCCCAATAATTCCACTTTTTAAAAGTGCACTTTTTTGTGCTTTAAGAACGCCGGAAACAGCAATGTCTCCGCATTTCTTAAGATACCCTTGAAAGAAACGCCAGCTCTTTGCACGCGCACCAGGAATTTTTCCAGAGATAATTACCTCGATTCCCAAAGCACCGGCATTAAGAACATTCTCCATAATTTTATGGCCAATACTCTTAAACCGAACAGAACCGAACCTTTCCAGAGAACTGACAATGCGGTCAGCAACAAGATTGGCATCCAAAAAAATGTCTTTTACTTCATTAATTTCAATTTGAGGATTTTCTAATTTAAAGTCGGATTTTAACGTTCGGGTAAGCTCTTTAATATTAGCGCCTTTAGACCCGACGATAAGGCTCGGCCGTCCTGCAGAAATGATTATTTTCTCTCCAAGAGGGATCTTCTTCAGCGTTACGTGGGAAATGCCAGCTCCTTTGAGTTTATTTTCTATATATTTCTTAATGTAATACTCTTTCGTTTTCTGGACTATAAATTCCCGTTCAATCATGATTGTGCCTCATTCTGTTTTTTATCCGCTGCCGGCAATGTTTTTTTTCTCGCCTTCTTTGAGGCCGTAGATTTTGCAGAATTTTGTTCCGTCAACGCTTCCATAACCATCACTTCTAAGTGTGTCCGTTTTGTTCCGTGCCGGATCCTGCCACCAGTTAATGGAATGCTCGCTTTATTGGCGAGAAGTTTTACGATCTTAAGATTGGTCGTATTCAACCCTTTGGCATGAGCGTTGGCTTCTACGGATTTAATTAAACGCAAAAATTCCCGAGCCGCTTTCTGAGGATAACGTCCTGCCGCCATACCTGCTTTATGGCCCATATCTTGAGTAAACCTTGTGAATGGAACTGCTTTCCGCAGCAAGGCTACTTCACCTAAAAATTTCTTGGCAAAGGTCGTATTTTTATAGCGCAGATAACGGCTAATTTCAATGCTCTGCTTCGTTGAAATAGGAAGATTAGTCATTTTCGCAGATGCGCGATGTTCCGTTCCTATCGTATTTTTTGTCGTTGCCATTGTTCTAATTTTATCGTGCAGAGACTGCCCTGCTTGACCTCGTTGCGCCAACACCGGCAGAACTGTGCGTTACAAACTTGCGGGTATGGGAAAATTCACCTAAATAATGGCCAAGCATTTCTGCTGTTACCGTAACAGGAACAAACTCCTTCCCATTATAGACACGAATTAACTTGCCCAGCATCAAAGGAATAATAATCATATCCCGGCAATGAGTTTTAACATTATTATCACCGGTTTCTAATCGTTTAATAAGACTCTTCTGGTATTCTGTAAAACCGCGTTGTAATGATCGCCGCTGACGAGCGGGCACTAAAGCAGTAAACTCGCGTAACCCCAGCTGCTTAAGGTCATCTTCTGTCTTTCCCCGCCACATAAATTGTTTTATTGCCATTGTTTACTTACCTTCTCCTTCCTGTCCTGCGTGGTGCAATCTTCCCTACTTTCCTTCCCGGAGGAGCATTACGCGGCGATTGTGTTGGTCTTCCTTTAATGTGGGAACATTTTCCACCAAAAGGATGGTCAACTGCGTTCATAGAGATACCACAGACGTGAGGATATAATTTATTACGAGCTCTCATTTTTTTATACTTTGTCCCTGCTTTAAGAAAGGGCTTGTCTAACCTGCCGCTTCCTGCAACGATGCCTAAGGATGCTTTACATGTTGGCAGGAAAATTTTTTCCTTTTTTGAGGGTAAAACGACGCGGACAATGTCTTCGCTTTTGGCTACAACTTTCGCAAAAGAACCAGAGGCACGTACTAGTTTACCGCCGTCACCAGGATGAATTTCAATATTATGGATTAAAGACCCTTCGGGAATTTCACTGAGCGGAAGAACGTTTCCATTTTTAATTTCAGCGCCTTTCCCAACCGTGATCAGATCGCCAACTTTTACCCCTTCCGGAGCAAACGTAAGATTATGAGCACCTGTAAGATATGATACCTCCATTAACGGAGCTGTATGGCCGGCACAGTGGATTATATCGGTAATCTGGCCTTTTGTATCTAATGGATAATGTTTTGCTTCTCCCTTAAAGCGGAAGCTAGGAGAAGTATAGGTTTTTGTTCCCCGTCCCCGCCGTTGTTGTATCAGTCGTTTACCCATGGTATAAACCTGCTTGTTGGAGTAATTTTAATTCCGTTTTCAAGCACTCTCTTCTTTCTGGCGTATCTATTTCATAATATCCCTGGCCCTCATCTTCATCTAAGCCATCCACAACTAAATCTCCTGTTTGATCAAAAGAAATATTTTCATTATGTATCACTTCTCTTACAATAGCAGTCATTCTATCATCGTGATCGATGCTCAGAAAAATTCTCCTTTCTCCAACTCTACCTTCATAAACTGCAAGATAAGCACCATCATAGTATTCGGAACCATAGTCTAACTTCACCCTATCACCAGCCACAAGGCTATCTAAGTCTACGTAGGTATATACTCGTTTTGTTGCTGGTATATTTGCCATCTTAAATCAATCCTAAATCAGCACTGACATCGGACGCCAAACTGTCCGGCCCTAATTGAACATAGGCTATCTTTCTGCCGCTGAAGGAATTTTGAATATTAACACCGGTTACTTTTACCTTAAAGAGTTCTTCCACTGCCCGCTTGACATCAGATTTTGTTGACTGTGGATTGACAGAAAAGACGAGCTTGTTCTCAAACTCAATCTGCCGGATGCTTTTTTCCGTCGATAAAGGAAATTGAATCACGTTATAAGGATCAAAAGATACTGCTGGTGTTACAACACTCTTTTCATCTCTCTTGTTGAGTGCATTTTTTGTGGTTTTTCTTTTGGCTGCCATTAGACAAATAATTTTTTCTCCTTGATGCTATTAATTGCGTTTTCTGTCCATAACGTCGCTCTTCCCGGCATTGTTCCAGGCGCTAACAGCGCCGTGTTCAATGACGATGCAGGAACAACATCAACGCCAGGGATATTACGGGCTGATTTTATTAATGGGCAATCTGCCCCAACAACAATCAGGACTCCTTTCTTCTTTTGATATTTTCTGCCACGTACTTTACCCATACCGGCACGAACTTTTTTAACAGAAGACCGCTGCAGTTCATCTTCAAATCCTAATTCTATCAATACTTTTCGTGTCTCTGCAGTTTTATCCATTTTTTCGAATGCTGAATCAATGATAAAAGGATATTCTGCAGGAACTTTATGCCCTCTTTTTTCGACAATATTTTTATTGAGGACAGCACCGATAGCGGAACGAATTGCTTTTTGATTTTCTTTTTTGTTGATTTTTTGTGTCAGAATTTTTGTTGCTTTTGGAGGATGAGAACGATGCCCGCCGACAGTCTGCGGTGAAAACGCACCAACCCAGAACATGCGCATTCCCCGTCGTGATAAAACTTTTCGGTTAACTCTACTTACTCCAAAACCATAACAGCCGCGATAGTTCCGCCGCCGCTTGCTTACTTTAGAAGAATGACGCAGACCAGCACCGGGACTAGCTCCGTACCGCTGCCGTGCAGCACTCTGCAAGGCGTGGACTGCCCGCTTAATCAGGTCAGGGCGGAATTCTTCCGAAAATTGGACAGGAAGCTCTTTATCTCCCGCTTTTTTCTTTTTGAGGTCAAATATTGCAATCTTCATGAGTGTTTTTAGTGCTGAACCGACAGATGAGTAATCTGCGGCGCCTCCTTAATTAGTTTTTTGTTCGGCCGAATTGCCTGTGTTAATAATACTGCCCTTTTCTTAGGGCCAATAACAGATCCTTTGATCAGAACATAGGTATTTTTAATGAGGCCATAATGATTAAAACCAGATTTAGGAGTGATATCGCTGCTATCATTTCCTATTTTAAGAAGTTGTTTATTATATTCCGTCCGTAAGTGGTATCCCATCTTACCGGATTGAGGAACGCTAAAACGAACACGGTTTGGATGCCATGGTCCAAGAGTCCCAATACCACGCTTCACTTTTTCTGCCTTATGCTGCCGTATATGTGCACCAAACCTTTTGATTGTTCCTTGGAAACCTTTTCCGATGCTGACACCATGAACATCAAGTTGGTTGCCATTCTCAAAAACATCTTTAACCTCAATTTCTTTACCAAGAACATTTTTAGCATAACTCATTTTCTCGTCTTTAGAACCGCCAATTGTAATTTCCATTAATTTTGGTCTCTTTGTGCCAACAGACGTTAATTTTGGATTAGATTGAACAAGCAAGCGGAGGTCATCAAAATCGGTAATTGCATCCAGTGTTTTCTTATTTTTCTTTGGCAATTGAATTTTACGGCCAAGCTCTTTTGTTACATTTGCGGCCCAGATAGAAGAAATTTTACGAACCCCATAGATTGATTTTTTATAGAAGGCGAGACCATATACTGTCATCGGCGGACAGTCAATAATTGTTGCCGGGAAAAAAATCTCTTCCCCCTTCGTCAATGATCGCGGCCGGTTATCAAGAATATGAAGATGCGTCATCCCTGCTTTATAGCCAATAAAGCCAAGCGGTTTTACTTTGCTTTCATTTGCCCAAGAGCGTACTCTAGCTAAAGAATGTTTCGACCTTTTTCGAGGCCAGTACTGCAAGCTCCCTAAACGGGGATGATTTATTTTAGGCATTGTCTATTATTTAATTACGCCGTAACTGCCTTTCCTGTCATAACTGCCTATGTGGGGCTTCCATCAAGAATAAATGATGGTTACCTTATCAGGCAATAGGACCATAATCATTTAACCAGTAGCACTGCTCCGGTCAGTGTAATTATCGTCACATATGATGAATTTAACTCTCATGAAGGAGGGTTATTTATAAAGTTATTGGTTAAAATAAATAGAGGATTGCATTGATATCAGGCTTAATTTTCATGAACTTTTCTCAGTGTTGACTCCAGCGGACTTACACCAGCGACAAAATCATCGTGTCCAGAACCAGCAAAAGTAACTTTAAGCCATTTCTCTTTTCCACAGGAACAATCAGTGATTTTATAGTGATGAATGTGCTCTTCCCAATGCGACTTCCATTCTTTCGCACTCAGGTCCTGATGACAGTAGTCACAGCGGTGTTTCTTATGATTATCCATCAGGCTAATATCCATTGATTGATTATCCATGGAATGAGGGAAATTTGGAGAAAGTTTATATAAATTACGCTTTTTTAATGACGTGATGATCTACCTCTTCACAACCATCATTGGCAGCTTTATCCTGGACCATAAATTACAGCTGATTCATTTCCAGCAATTTAAAGACATTACAGAGTTTCAGGAGAAAGAAAAAGGAGAAGCACAGCTCCGTAAAAAGTATCAACAGCTGCAGCCTCTTCCTCCGGAGAAATATCCTTTGGCTCTTGCTATGCTCAAGAATAAACAGTATTTTTCCCTGTTTCACCAGCAAAATATGGCGCTTACGAAACAAGCAATTTCCTCTTCCGTAAACGAAGATAATCTGATTATTCAAACGATTTCCAATATCAGAGAATTGGACAGCGTGACTAATCTGCTCAGTAAACGCCTCAGGGAATGGCATAGCCTTTATTATCCTGAATTATCGCACCAAATCGCATCCAATGATGCTTTTGTAAAACTGATTTTGTCTAAAAGTAAAACGGAACTGATGAAAGAATTGCATCAAAAACAAAGTATCGGAGCAGCATTAGACAAAAGACATTGCGACCAAATCTTACACCTAGCACAGCAGATTGCTAATTTGTATGCCTTGCGGGAAAATCACGAACAATATTTAGAAAAAGTGATGACAAAATACTGTCCAAATCTTCTTGCTTTAGCCGGCGTTACTATCGGTGCTAAACTTATAGAATTGGCGAAGAGCCTGAAACGTCTGGCGCTGCTGCCGGCATCCACCATTCAGCTGTTAGGAGCAGAAAAAGCCTTATTCCGCCATTTGCGGACAAAAGCAAAATCACCGAAACATGGCATCATTGTCAATCATCCTTTAGTGCAAAAAGCATCGAGAAAAGAACGGGGGAAAGCAGCACGGCGGCTGGCAGATAAGCTCTCGCTCTGCGCACGATTAGATTATTTTAAAGGCGCATTTAAAGCAGAAGAGTATCAACATGAATTGGAGAAAGCATTAGCGTAAAATGATATCACACAAAATCTTTGAGATCTATGAAGAAGGAAGAAGCATCTTTACGAAAAGTATTCTCCCAGGTAAAACGCATTTTGACGAAAGAATTGTCACGGAAAAAAGAGAAGAGTATCGGGAGATAGACCCTTCAAGAAGTAAATTAGGAGCGATGATTCTCAAAGGCTGCACAAACATTGGCATTCGTAAAAATGATGTTGTGCTCTATCTAGGATCAAGCCACGGGTATACCCCATCGTTTGTGTCCGACATCATTGGCAAGGACGGCCTGCTTTTTGGCGTTGATCCCGCACCACGGGTGATGAGAGACTTTGTATTTTTATGTGAAGAACGGCGCAATATGGTCCCTCTTTTAGCTGATGCTCATCATCCTGAAGAATATCTTCCCCGAATATGCCTTGCTGATATTGTCTATCAGGACATCGCCCAGAAAAATCAGGCTGAAATCTTTATCAATAATTGCCGCTTATTTCTGAAAAAAGGGGGATATGGGCTGTTTGCAGTAAAAGCGAGAAGCATCGATATTCGAAGGAAGCCGAAAGACATTTTCATTGAGATTCGAAATGCATTGGAAAAGGAATTTACTGTCATTGATTACCGCATTTTAGAGCCGTTCCAGAAAGATCATTGTATGATTATTGTGAAGAAATGAATTAACGTTCACGAAGATAACTAAATTCATATCTCTTTTCACACATATTTATCAAAGCTTGTGCATCAGAAATAATTGAGGGTAATTGATTTTTGTAATAATCAGTTAATACATTAGCTTTGAAATCAACATAATAATGAATATTTTTATTGTAAATAGTTATAGTATTTTCTGGAGTACAAAAGATTGTTGCACTTTGAAGATAATTTAAACCTGTAACTAAAGTTAAATCCTCAGCAGGTTTTTCCCAATAATTTTCAGTAGTCCTATTAACGATGATATTATAGTGATCTAAAGATATTAAATGTCTTAATACTATTTTTTGACTAACACTTTCTAAAAGTATAGTTTCATCCACAATTACTTCTTGATTATTTAAAGAATGACTAATGTAAGAAAGTTCATTATCATTATAATTTTTTTGAATTAGTTTAAGAGCATCACCTTTTTGAAAACTTTCAATAAATTCTTGTCTGTTTCTTTCAATATGTTCACTAAAATAATGTTCATTATTTTTAACATAAGCGAGAAGTTCTTCCCCTGGTTTAATAGGATTCTCACTCATTAATGATACTGTAACAAGCCTATAAGGTAATACTTTATTCACTTTTTTGTCATATGATGATGTAATACCTAAAGTATTAGTTCGCAATGGCTGATAAGCAAAAAAACTAATGTCTGCAAATTCTTTATCTTTCTGTAAAACTAAGAATTCATCAGGGTTAAAAATCAAGACATTTCCTATGTCTGCTTGCAAATCAGAAAGGGTATAAGAACTTGCTTTAACATTTGAACCATTATCAGATTCTAATAAATTACCTGTTTCATCACGATCACAAATAGAATTATCATTTTTATCTAAGCAACATTCAGTTCCTACAAGAATATAAGGCTTATTGCAGACAACCTGATTAGTGTTAGTAGTGCTTTGGGTACAGCCAGTTATAATAACTAAGAAAGTCACTAACAAAAAACATAATAGTATATTTCTTAACAAAGACATTTGCAGAAAAAAATGATGGGTTTATTTAAATGTTTTCAAAAAGTTAACCGATAAAGAGCACAATTCATTCTTCTTCCTTCTTCACATGAATAATATTAACCGGACAAACGTCAGCTGCTTCCTGATTAATTCTCCGCGTCTCTTCATCAGTTACAAGTAACTCTTGATGATCTTCTTTTTCTTCGGAACCTTTCAATTCGGCTAACCCCTGTTCGTCCATCTCCCAGAACTCCGGGCTAATCGCAACGCAGGCGCCGCAGCTGATGCATTTTTTCTTAAAATGAATTATGGTATGAATTGTCATGACTTCATTAAAAGTCATGTTTTTTATAAGTTTTATCTCGATACTCTACTTCCTAAATACATTTAAGGCTTTTAATCTTATCATAAAAGTATGAAGTATAGGGCCATCTCTTTCCATGGTTTTGACGGCAGAAAAGAGGAATTAGAGGCGATCGAACGGTTTAAGAGTCTCAGCCCGATGCATTATCGAACGAATGATTATTCACATTCTCATCGAGTATTATGGTTAGCAGAAGATATTTTGCCCTACGCAGTTACTGTTTTTCCCAATCTTAACGTTGAAATGACGCGTACGCTTTCTCCTACTCACGATGATCCGGAAATAATTATCGGAGATATTGAGTTGGATCAAAAATTAAAAATGAGTGTGCAAGAGCTGCATCAATTAGAGCAGGATGAGTCGGCTGCCATTGAAATACTGGCAGCACGATTTCCAAAAATGATTAATGGGTTCAATTATCGGGAATTATTATACCATGCGCTTCGCAAAAACAGTATCGAAGCGCAGCTGGTATCCTACGTTGATAAAATCGATGCCCGGGAAGAATCACGCCATGAGATTGCAGCAGGAAATAAATTATTCATACCTTCTGCACAGCGGTATGATGCTATATTCAAAGCCAAAGAAACCCGTTGGCCATTGATTACATCTTTATTTGGATGTGGTCATCCTTTTTTTACTGAGATGCTCGAACAGGATTTAGAAACTATTGCCAAAAAAGGAACATTTCATACGCCAGAATCTATCCAGCAGCGTAGCGGCGATCCTGCCTATGATTGCTGGAAAAGAATTACCATAGAACGTTGCGGGATAGAAAGTTTAGTAACCGTCAAAGAGTCATGAAAGATCATCATCAGCGAGACCACAAAACTTATATAACTAATTTGTTTTATAGAAGAGATGAAAAAAAGGGGCGCTATCACCATTAGTTTTGTGTTGATAACAGTACTTTTCCTTCTTACTGCCTGCCAGCGTGTTCCCGGTGGTGAACGACCGGAAGATACCGCTGCTGCGTTGCGGCAAGTGCAAGTAGGAACACAAGGCATTGAAGCGAAAGTATTGCCAAATTATCCGCCGCCAACTATTTACGACCAGAATGAATTGATCACTATTGTGGAAGTGAGGAATAGAGGTAATAATAATCTAGAACCGCAGGAATGCTTTGTCAGAATTAATGGGTTTGATCCCAACATTGTTGGCGGTGATTACCAGCGGGCACGATCCTGCGCGGAAAATATTGGCCTTCTCGAAGGTAAAACAGTGTTTAATATAGAGGGAAGTTTTAACCAAATAGAGTTCCGTACTCCCAACATCGTCCTTCCTGCCGGTGTTCCTGATTATGATCCTGCTCTTAAAATTCTTGCCTGTTACAATTATCATACCCGGGCTAATCCGCAAGTATGCATCGATCCTCTGCGGTACCAGGTAACTGCAGAACAAAAGACATGTACACCGCAGAATGTCGCCATGGGCGGCGGCCAAGGCGGACCAGTGGGCGTAACCTACGTTGGTGTGGAAATGACCGGCAGCAAAGCAATCTTTGACATTAACGTTGCTAATCTTGGCCCGGGACGGGTATTAAGCCCGTATACGGATATTCAATCTTGTAATGATGCTAGCATCGATCGAACAGATTTTGATAAAGTAGCATATAGTGTAGAATTAGCAAGCGGCGCTCTTGTTGACTGCAAGCCGAGAGACGGCTTTGTTCGTTTAAGCAATGGACAAGGCAAAATCCTCTGTACTTTTAATATTCCTGGAACAACAGCGTATGAAACACCACTATTAATTGATTTGGATTATGGGTATATCCAATCTTCGCCAATGTCGGTGCGGATTATCAAGACGCCGGAGTAAAGAAATTCCTACTATTTCTAACTCCGCTTGGGTCTGTCACAGTAAGCAAACAAAGTATAGGATCCAAGGCGGAGTAAAATGTGATTTTGTTCCATCA
The DNA here is from genome assembly GCA_030695685.1 of Nanobdellota archaeon. Classification (GTDB taxonomy): domain Archaea; phylum Nanobdellota; class Nanobdellia; order Woesearchaeales; family GW2011-AR9; genus JAUYPT01. The sequence goes on from JAUYPT010000078.1 coordinate 14,172, forward strand.
CATCAGCGCAAACTTTAAATACCAATTCTCTTTAATGAAACATAGTATATATCACGAAAGAGGATAATATGATGCAACGAAAAAAAATAAGTATAATGTTATTATTAGCATTGTTAGTTCTTCTTACTGCCTGTCAAACACAACAGCAGCCAACACCTCAGAGAGGCGCATTCATCGGCGGAACTCAGGGAGTCATTGCCAAATTTGAGCTCTTTGGTGTGGAAGAAGAAGGTGTCTATACTATTTTTAGTTCCGAAACATTCCCAATGGAAGTAACCTTATTCAATAAAGGAGAATATCAACTGCAGCCTGGAGATGTCATGGTTAAATTATTAGGGCCATCTCAAAGTGAATTTAGCGGCATCGCCTCGTGGAGTTTAGCAAATAGCGGTGTTATTGATAAAGTTTCAGAACTTTCGACATCCGGTGGAGAAGAAACGATTACCTTCGCGATAGATGCATTATATCGTACGGATGTTATTGGTGTTGTTGATCGGGAATGGTTTGCCAATGTGGAATATAATTATCAGACTTCTGTCATCATCCCGGAAGTATGTTTAAAAGAAGATTTAACGGATACACGAGTCTGTGACGTTAAAGAAGCGAAGCCATTCTTTGTTTCTGGTGCGCCAATAACGGTTAGCAGTGTCGAAGAGGAAACTGCGGGAAAAGGAATTATGGCATTAAAAATAAAAGTAAAGAATGTTGGCGGCGGAAAAGTAACCATGCGTGGTGAAGAATTCAGCGCAACGAATGAACAATTATCCTATTCTTTAGATGATCCTGACTGGGAATGTAAATCTACCGGAAGGGTTAATGAAGCACGGTTGAGGGATAACGAAGCAGAAATTGTCTGCAAATTAAAAAATCCATTATCACCCGGCACAGTTTCTACAAAACAGGTGAAGTTAACACTGGATTATAAGTATAGAGATATTATCCAAGAAACGCTGAGAATAAAAGAAAGTGCGGAATAAGTACGTTACTAATTGCTTTTCTGCAGTAAAAATTGCCGGAATTCGAGCTCTGTAGTTTGCGTCGGCTGCATCGTCTTTAATTTTTGTTCTAAATTTTCAAGAGTAAGACTTATTTTTGTTGGCGGAATATAAGAACTGACATCAACGTTCAGCATCGCCCGATCTGCGTGAAAGGTCATTTCAGTAGACGACGAAAAATCAAGGGTATAAATGGCATAAGAACTATTTTCTCCTGTGAAGGCAACAACAAGCCTTTTTTCGTCCTCGTTTTTCAGAAAATAATTATAACATCCCCAGTTAGTTTCAACCATGCTATTTCCCTCCGACAAGGACAACATGCGCTAAAAAACTTTCCAGTTGAATATATTCATCGCTGCCTTCAACCATCCTGAATTCGATCTCTCCGCATTTGTCCACCAGCGCTACTTTTTTTCTATCTTCTACGTTCAGATTCCAGATTTCTTTCTGAATCTGTTTAATCACATCCAATCCTGATAATCCATACTCCAGCATTACATTGAGCAGTTTTTTCCGTGATTCTTTAAAATCGCCCGCAGCTGCAATTGACAATAATTCATGAATTTCCTTCGGCTTGGCAACCGAAGCCATGGAGTAAATATCTTCCGTTTTAATGTACTCGCCTTCTTTTTTAGTTGTAAAACAACTTTGCATAATATTGGTTAATCGCCGTACATCACCATCGCTTACTTCATAGAGCGCTTCCTTGATAGATGGTGATATAACTTGTCTAGACTCTTTCCCTTCTTCTGTGACAATTTTCTCAATAACTTCGATTATCTCTTCCTTACTCAACGGCTTAAACCGAAATACTGCACATCGGCTTTGGATAGGATCGATTATTTTAGAAGAATAGTTGCAGCTGAGAATGAAACGGCAGGTTTTGGTATAATTTTCCATTGTCCGCCGCAAGGCCTGCTGCGCCTCTTTTGTAAGAGCATCACATTCATCCAAATAAATTAACTTGAACGGCACATTCCCCAACGCTTTTGTTCTGGCAAAATCCTTAACTTTAACACGTACAACATCGATGCCTCTTTCATCCGAGGCATTTAATTCCAGCATATTCTGCTGCCAATTATCTTTAAAAAGCTGTTTGGCAATGACTAAGGAGAGCGACGTTTTTCCAACACCGGCAGGGCCGGAGAATAAAAGATGCGGCATGTTGCCGGATTTTACAAAGGCTTCTACTTTCTGCACAATCTCTTTCTGCCCTTTGATTTCATCAAACGTAGAAGGGCGGTATTTTTCAGTCCAGATTGCCGATGTCATCCTTCATGAAAGCAGTTCGCTCATTTATAAGTTTTATCTAAATTTATCTACATCAAAGAAATCTGCTGAGTACTTCTTACAATCTCAAAATGTCCATAATAAAATAGTGCCCATAAGATCAAAAGCCTGGTCAAATGAAATTCCAAATAGAAAGATCAGAACAACAAGAACAACGATTGCATAATACAAGAATTTACTTAAAAATACGAGTATTTTATCTAAAAACAATAATGTCAGGATAACAATAATAATCCCTGTTACGGAAAAAGGGTCCATGAGTAATTAAAATGAAAACTGGTATTTAATAATTTCTCTCCATTAAAATAGAAAATTACGCTGCAATGAGAAAAAGATCATCAAACTCTTCCTCAAAATCTCCTTGCAGGTAATGGTACTGTACTAAATTATGAATATGTTTCTGTCGATTCATATTTATTCTTGTGCTTCTTCCTCAGCTGGATTTCCACCGCTCGGAACTGCATTTCGGGAAACGATTAAGATATCTCCCACAGCTCGTACCATTTGGTGCGGAACGATTACCCCTTTAGCGCTGCCTAAAACTCTGCTTAAAAAAGAGTTTTTGGTTGCTTTTACTTTCCATCCGGAAACTTTATTCCCGGCAACAATACTATCTTCAATATCACCAAAATACTCGCCGGAATCGGTAAATACCCTTAAATCGTAGGTTTCAGACACTTTTTTCATTTTTAGCATGGATGACCACCTCACTCCAGCAGTTGTTGAAATTAAGTAGGTTTAAATATTTTTCTATCATAAACAGCCTATGAATCTGCGCATTATTGGAACATCGCATATTGCCCGGCAAAGTATTGAGGAAATTAAAAAGGCTATTGAAGATGATACACCGGATATCGTTGCCGTTGAATTAGATCGAGAACGAGCTGCCGCGCTGATGCAAAAACAGCAGCGCCGTATTTCCTTCCGTGAGATTGCGCAGATTGGCCTTCGGGGATATTTGTTTGTAAGGATAGGACAGTACCTGCAGCAAAAATTAGGAAAAATGGTTGGTGTTGCACCCGGTTCCGAAATGAAGGCTGCAATAGAACTAGCCCGAAAAAAAAATCTGGAATTAGCGCTTATCGATCAGCCGATTACAACGACACTGCGTCATTTTTCCAAAAATTTAACCTGGACGGAAAAAGGGCGTTTTGTTTTGGATATGGTTAAAGGAGTATTTCTTCCCAAAAAACAAATCAAGGAATTAGGATTAGACAACTTTGACCTGCATAAAGTTCCTGCCGATGAAATGATTCAAAAAATGATGGCGCCACTAAAACGAAGATATCCTTCGGTATACAAAACATTAGTAGAAGACCGCAATAAGTATATGGTCAAACAACTGATAAAACTGATGCGTGAAAAGCCGGGGAAAAAGATTCTTGCCGTCGTCGGTGCAGGACATAAAGAAGGGATGGAGAAGCTCTTGCTGAAAGTAGAGATTGTGAGATAAGTTATTGAGTTTAGAAATACTCAAAAAGGAAACATCGCTAGGCTGTGCAGGGGTGGAAAAATGAAAGAAATAAAACTGGATACAAAATTAGCACAGTTAGTTGATGAAGCAGGAAAAATGTATACAGGAGAATTAATAGCCAGATTAGAGTATCATGCTGAGGAACATTATAATGCTGCTGCCGCAGAACATGGAGTACTTTCTTTATTGTTTGATGACATGAGTTTAAAATGTGCGAATGCTTATTATATTGTTGAGAAGGAAATAAGTGAAAAAAAACAGGAAATAAAGTTTGGACCATTTCAGGCCTTCTTATCAGTTATACTTTACAGAAATGATCCGAAAGCAAAAATAAAAATAGCAGCACCAACAAAAGTGCGATTTGATGAAAATTTAGAAAGTCTTGTTGATGAAGAAGGAGTTAAATATGAAGGAAAACGATTTAAAACTATTTCCGCCAATTCTTACAGCCATTCTACGTCTCAGGAAGCGACAGCAGTTGCCGTACAAAAGTTAGTACACACTATTGAAGATATCAATAGTAAAGAATACGAAAGTAATGCCTATGGACCGGTTACGGCGTATGAAATCATTGGTTCTCATTGTAGCGATACACGGCAGGAATATGACACCACACCATTTACAGCAACGGTTACAGCAATTTTGTATAAATAAAGCAGGAGGGGAAAAATGGAACTCATCGACAGATACGGCGGGCTTGGTGTTATTTCTTTAACGAACCAGGAAATAGAAAAAGTACAGGTGTTGCGAGAAATAATCAGTAAAAATGGCATTAAAGATTTCATTGGCAGGGACAGTCCTCGAACACCGGAATATACTGCACTGATGGAAGAACTCTTTCCAGCCTTTCCCCCTTCTTATTGTAATGGTATAAATAACTGTATAACAGTTATTAAAAGAGAATCAGATCGTTTTATGGATAAGAATAATAATCTTCTTGGCAAATGTGAAGAATTAGTGATTGATTCACGATTAAAACTGAAGGAAAGGAACCATAATTTCTATCAAGCGGATTTGTCGATAGTCTTTCCAAATGGAAAGGAAAACAACAATTATCTCATGACGGTTTCTCTTCTTTCTTATAATTTGGATGTCATTGATGATGTTGCCGAACTGCTCGGAAAGCGAGAAAATCCTGCAGTTGCAGCACCGCAGGGAATCCCTTGGTGGGACAAATTTCATCAACAAAAAGACAAAGATAAACAAATCGGTTTTGCGGAAGTGCCCTCTCTCGGCACCGTCAGAGCTGTCTATGAAAAAGCAGAGCGTTTAGTCGATGATTGTGACAGAAGAGTTAACGTTTGCAGAAAAGATATTGATGTCTTACGGCAGGATTCCATAGAACATCCTAACCTTATGGTGCGGTTAGAGAGCAGAAGCATGTACAACGGCATTTTACGGGGATTGACAAATCAGTAACAATGTTTTTAAATACAGCTGCATAAAACGATAATGGTAGCAGTGGCAGGGAGCCGACGGTGAACTGTCAAAGGTTTGCTGAGGAAAGTCCGTCCACCCGCGATGTAATTCGCACTATGGTTGCTCTCTTATGAGAGACGGAGAAATCCGTGGCTCTGGCTCAGAAACGACACGTCCTGCAGACTAAGGGATGATGATGCAAAAAATGAAGATAAATACTTCATTTTTGCACAGAAATATGATCTTTTTCATATTTCTTGTGGCGACACTTTCTGTGAAGAAAGTAAGTTAACCCGCGGACGTCTCTGCAGGGACCGATGAAACGGCGAATCCCAACCGGTGCAAGTCAAGTTTTGACGCTGAGTAGAATGCTCCAACAGGCTATCGGTGCTCATCGAGCACTTTGGGCCTGACAGAAGACGGCTTATGCCACTCTACCACTTTTTTAAATCAAACAGAAACAACAATGCTCAAAGATTTATACACACTAATCACACAAGAACTAAGATATTTAGCAGACAAAGAAACACTCTGTGAACTTCCTCTGGTTGCACATGACCTACTTTTAGGAGCAAAAAGAAAACCAAAAGAACAAAACTTTACTTATATGGATCTTCATGCTCATTTCAGAAAAACAGAAAATATTAGAGACATTATTAATGAAGCATCAAAAAGAGTCGATGTGCTTTCGATTGTTACCTGGGCAAAGGAATATAATAATGGAGAAATGAGTTTTTCCGATGCATTAGAAAAATTAGAGCAAGAAAAAGTAGAGCACCACAAAATTGGAGAGCGAATTGTCGTTATAAATAGGAGTGATGATAGACCATTTTATCTCCTACGAGCAACGGAAACTTACGTCAAAGAAAATCAAGGAGTTGTTATGGTTGGAACTGATAAGGAATTTTCAGCTGATTCGCTTACATTAGATGATGCCATTAACGAAGCAACAGAAATGAATTCTTTTTATTTTTTAGATCATCCTTTTAGTATCGGAGTACCGGTAATTGGCTTTCGCTATCCAACGGAGGAAGAATTAAAACTACGACAAAAGTGGTTTGATAAGTATAACCCTGTTATTGAAATCCATAACCATCAAAACACGCTGTGGATGTTTCCCTCAAACATTCTTGCAAAGAAAATGGCACAAAAGCATAACCTTGTCGGAATTGCCAATTCTGACACCCATTTTGGAATAACTGATGTTGGTCTATCACGAACCGTAATACCGTCTTCTTATTTAGATAACTATTCTGAAGAAGCTTTTTTAAAAACATTAAAAAATGCGTTATCAATGGCACATTATGATAATATAAAAGTGGAATCAGGATACTCAAGCATCTGGAGTTTTGGAAAAAATATGATTTTGCCACGATTAATTGGAAGACATTAACTCTGTTCTAAACATATTTTTTAATATATCCATGTATTTCTTCGTGAATCAACCATACTACCAAAAGAATGGCATCAATATGTGGTGCAAAGAGATAAACATTCCATGATGGGCAAAAAGAAGGCATTATTGTTAAAGGCCATAAAAACAATTTTGTTTCTGTGCTGGAAAATCCGCCGTAAAAACAATCTAATACTAGATGGAAAAACCAGCCTACGGCAATGACTGCAAAGATTTTTGCCCATTTCTGGTCGTCTTGATAATGGCGAATAAAGGCAAGCGCTAAAAAAAGCAGCACGAAAAAAATGCTGTGTGTAAAAAGACCATGGAAATAAACCGTAGTTCCACTAACTAAACTTAAAAACCAACCCAAAGGAATATCTACATCAGGAACTAAGCCTGCTATTCCGCCAATAACAACCAAATAGCGAGGAAATTTATCTTTTTCAAAAACATAGTAGCGAAAAAGTTCAAGAATTATAATAACCACCAAAACGTGGGTAACTGCCAAAGCCATCTGATTAGTATTAAATCACGACATATAAATATATCGACAGAAAAATATTTGAACAGCAACGCTTATTGTTTGTTAAGGAAAAATGGCAAAATACACTCAAAAAAAGATAAGTGAATTAGAATTGTTGGTCAGCGGTGAAAAGGTTGAAGTTATTGGAAAAATACTTGATTCCCCGCAAAAGATATTGAGAGTGGTAGAGAACATTATCGGTGCAGGTATCCGCCAAAATAACTATTTTATTACAAAACTTGTTGATCAAGTTGTAAATAGTTATGTTGATATTACCGGCCCTGCGGCGGACCACCATTATGTAAACGATATGGAAATATTTGTAGAAAAAGCAGCTCAATTATCTTCTTTCGTTATTATTAAGGGAATTTATCATACTCACTTACGTTCCATTGAGATTATTGACATTAAAGATTATGAACATGGAAATATATCACTCATTCCTGATAACAGTGAAGGAGTTCTGTCTATAACTGAAAAAAATTATGGCAATCTTAGCTTTAAAAAATGACATTCTACTTATTGGCATTAGATCAAGCACAGAAAAAGACATCTCCATTAAAGGTTTAGAAATAGTCAAAACATGTGACAAAATTTATAGGGAAAATTATAAAAATAAAATTTTTATTTCTTTTTCTTCCAAAAACTATATATAATAAAGATAAAAATAAGATAGTCATGGCACAAGACAACAAAATACGATTGCCGTCCGGACAGGGCGGATTAACCCGATTTTCAGATGAATTTAAATCAAGGATAGAATTATCACCGGCAACTGTCGTCGTTTTATGCGTCATCGTCATGATCATCATCATTCTCCTCCATCAATTTGGAGGCTCTTTATTGATCTAAGATGTTCCCTGGCATTAATCCCCGAAAAGTGCAGCAGATGATGAAGCAGATGGGAATACAGCAAGTAGAAATTCCCGCATCTGAAGTTATTATCAAAGGAGAAGAAAAAGATATTATTATCCGTAATCCGTCAGTATCCAAAGTCAATATGATGGGGCAGGAAACGTTCCAGATAACCGGCGACATTGAAGAGCAGGAACATGCCAGCACTCCGGATTTTTCTGAAGATGACATTAAAACTGTAATGGAACAAGCAGGTGTTACGGCAGAAAAAGCCAGAATAGCATTAGAAAAACATCATGGTGACCTTGCCGAAGCCATTCTGTCTTTAAAAGCTGACGAATAATTTTTATAGTCCAATCTATATACTAACTGTATGGATGCGGCGGTGCAATCTTCCTGGAAAAAGGCAGTCAAACACTATGATGCTGCAGAATATTTTCTGAATGTTACGTATCCATCATTGAAAGACCCGATACTTTTTATTGGGATTATCACTAATATTTTTTCATCCCTGGAAGCAGCAATGGATTCGGTGTTGATCCACGGGCAGAATCAAGGAATGGTGCCGAAAGGCGCAACCACTTTTTTAGAAAAATTGCGAGTATTCCGCAGCCGCAGCGCCCAGCAGCATGCCATACCTCACGAATACTTGCATCTTATGGCTGACATTAAAAATGTCCTTGATTTCCATAAAAAGAGCCCGATTGAATTCCGGCGAAAAGGCACGTTTTTCATCTGTGCCAAGGAATACGAGATACAATCGCTGACAATAACTGATATACGAAGCCACTTATATAAAGCGCAAGAGTTCCTGAAGCTCGTGGAAGTTATAATTAACAGTAGGTATTAAGTCTGCCTGCGGGCCGTTCGCTTCGTGCTTTCTCGTCATGGTTTGATTTGGATAGCCGTAGGTTAGTCATAAAGAAAGCAACCAATAAACTAGGTGCAAGCAATGGCCGTTCTCAGCTTACCTCGTGGCCGGGCAGGCAGACTTAACTTAATACGTACAATTAACAGAAAATAATAAATAGAAGCGTCATCTACCCCCATGTTCTTAAGGACGTCTTTAGATGAATGAATATCTTTTAGAAGCGCGGGAAGAGCTTAAACGGTTGGAACATATCATTTATGTTAGTTTGAAATATACAAGAACGGTCGATGTTCTTCGAAATGCCCTTAACAGGATGGTTAGTATGTTTGACTTGGTTGTTGACGCCTTCTTAGAAAAAGCAAAAGAAGAGGGCCTGATCGATTTATTTCCTAAAAGCCCTGCCCTGCGAGCCAAAAGAGTAGAGGAAATGTATCCTGAAGACAAAGAACTGCATCAGTATCTCGCGTTTTATGCCTTTCTCAAGAATATACTCAAAAAGGAATTTCAAAAAAGAGAAGAATATAGACGGCATGTGACGATGACATTAGAAATAGATAACTCCACAGCAGAAGTGAATATTGATAATTTAATGAATTGTGAGAAATATGTGCATCTTTTTTACAACTATGCCCTCGAGAAGATTGACGGCATCAAAAACGAGGATTAGTGTCTTATTGTAGAGATTAACAACAAAAATATTAAATACCTTCTTTATTTAATCTCCTGTAATGACTAAATTTGTGGCATTAATATCGGGAAAGGGAGGAACCGGCAAAACAACGTCGACGCTTAATATTGGCCATGCTCTGAAAGAGCGGGACAGAAAAGTAATTCTTCTTGATGCCAACCTCGTGACGCCAAACTTGGCAATCCAGCTGGGATTTATCAACCCTGAAGGAACAATCAACAAATTTCTCCGAAAAGAAAAAGATCTCAAGGAGATTATGTATCTTCATGAAAGCGGCTTGTCCTTAATCCCAGCATCGCCGTCATACCATGAATTCCAGAAAACGAATTCACAGGATTTAACAGAGATTTTTGAACACCTTGATAATATGGCAGATTTTGTCCTTGTCGATGCGCCGAGCGGGTTAGGATATGATGTTAACCAGGTGCTTAAAAATTGTGATGAAACGGTTCTTGTTGTTAACCCTAATTTAAGTTCAATGATGGACGCCCTTAAAACGATTCAGCTGGCGAAAGTAAATCAAACATTCATTGTCGGCATCATCCTTAATATGACCCATCGCGGCTGGAACGAGATGAAACCACAGGAGGTGGAGGAAATACTAGGATACCCTATTATTGCCAACATTAAACACGACCGCAAAGTGCGAAAATCAGTCCATCTGCAGACACCGCTTCATTATATGTATCCCCGTTCTAGGTCAGCACGGGAATTCAATAAAGTGGCAGCAGTTCTCTGCCATGAGCAGACACTATGAAAGAAGTACGCAAACAAGAATTACTACGGAAAGGCTGGAGCCAGCGGGAAATTACCACAGCGGAAGCTATTGTCGATCGGAAATTGCCGCATGATGTCTTTTTTTCTCAAATTGTTTTCTGGAGCGCTCTTTTAGTGATTGTTATAGGGAATATTATCGTTTCTTTTGTTGCTATTCCTTTCCTGATGTTTCTGAACCAATGGCAGTTGTATGTCATGATTATTATTTTAGCCGGAATGATTGGATTTCTCTATAATTTTCTGATCAATGACATCGGCCATCTGGAACGGAAGCATCATGTGACAGCAAGTATTTTAATACCGGTTTTAGCAGTGGTTAATCTCCTCATTGTCGTCTTTGTCGCTAATACATTAATCATGGATTTAGGCATCAAGAACGATGTGCATAATCCTTGGGCATTAAGCATTGTTTTTGCGGTTGCATTTATTCTTCCTTTTATTGCCGATCAGATACGGCTGGCTTTTAAAAGAAATTAATAAGATCATATACTAAAAGATACTCCCAATTTCAACGACTACGTAATGCAGAAATATCATAAACCATTCCCGGAGTAAGCAGAAGATAGATTCCATCTTCGGACAAAGCGTGATAATGAATATATGCCTGACCACTCGCTCCGTGAACTTCCATACCATTGCCGCGGAAAACGCCGGTGATTGGTTCATCAAGGCCAATCCCCAAGTGATCTTGATACTCATTTACTAATTCAAATAAATCTTCTTCTCTGCCTCGCTCGGCAACGTGCTGGTCGATGCCAACATTCTGCAGGAAACCAAAACCGTTGATATGATCACCAATGACTATTCTATTGGTGCTGGTATCCCCGCGAATAAGAAAAGAACCCATAATTGACGCACCGGGCAGATGTTCCCCCTACAACACCGCCTCTGTCCAAAACTCCACGCAGTTCATCCATAAACTTGGTGCCAAGATAAGCATCAGCAAGACGCCATTGCCTGCCGCCGGTAAACCATACCCCTCGTGCAGTCTGGAGCGGCTCTACAAACTCTTCTGTATCTGCTACCGTTGGAGTTCGGGTATGAAGCAAGGTAATATTCCGCAGATAAACCTGCCTTAGTTGATAATCTAAATCGCCGTCATCAACACAGGCATTGCCCGGTGGCACCGGACAATCCGGCAATGCTGTCGGAACAACAACAACTGGAAGATCTGCCCAAGACTCAGAATCAGGATCAATAGCATCACGAAAAAGCCGTGAGCCGTTAAGACCATAATTGCCGCCGCCGTCAATGATGATAGTGCCGTGAGGATAACCATGAACTGCAGGATAACCTGGCCGTTTTGGATCCGCTGTTTCTAGTTCAGGAATATCGACAGGATAACTTCTTTCTGCAGGAGGAGTTTCCATCGGTGTTGGTGAAACCATTGTATCTGGCCCACAAGCCATAACAAGAGAGATTAATGTTGCTGCAACGTTTCTGTTCATATTCTCACTCTTCATGATTTAACAAATGCTCAATGATAACAGCGTATGCCGGCCGGGCGACAAAAACACCAAAGGTAACGCCGGCGATTGTTGTTAATGCAAACCCTTTCAACAATCCTGCACCTGCCCATAACAAGGGCAGCATGCCGGCAATGGTCGTTAAATATGCGCCCATGACAACGAACATGGCATTTTTAATTCTCTTTTTCCAATCCGTTTCTGCTGCTCCTTTTACTGTTTCATCAGTAATGATAATAAAATGATCAACACCTGTCCCAATGGAAATGATAATCCCGGCAATAGCTGCTAAATCTAAATTCCAGCCAACGAAAGCAGCAAATCCCAAGAGCATGATTAATTCTGATAATAAACAAAAAACCATCGGAAGAATAACTTTTAATTGGCGGTAGCGCACAAAGATAACCACAATAACAGCAGCAAGAGCTAAGATACCAACGATAAAGATATTATTCAAAAATTCTTTTCCTAAAGAAGGGGAAATAGTATCAAATTTAACGATATCTAATTTAACCGGCAAACTTCCCGTAATAATAATCGTCTGCAGCCGTTTCATTTCCGATAAAGAATTGGTTACTGCTTCCGCTTCCGTTCTGCCCGCGCCGGATCCTGTAATTTGAACGCTCGTTGCCGCCTGGCCTTTCAAGCTGGAAACAATACGCAGGCGATCAACTTCGGCGTCATCTAAAAACAAGGTTAAATCTTCACTTAAATAAGAGCCTTCCACAATGGTTAATTTTTCAGTAGCTTTTGCTTGACGCTGTGCTGCTTCGGGGCTTAAGGTAATGCTAAAGAAAAAACTGCAGGCATAACTGCCATCGGCAAGACGGCCGCAGCCCCGCTGAGGGTCAATACCAGAACATTCTGCTGACCGGCAGACATAGGTAATATCTTCCTTGCCGCCAAAGAAAACGGTATTGTTGCCTATTTTTGCTTCAAACTTTCCCTGCCGGGCGAGAAGATTTTTCACTTCTTCTTCATTAACACCGGCAATCTCAATTAAAATAAATTTACCCCCGCTCAGATCCGACGCCGACCGGACAACAATATCACTCAAGCCAAAAACGTTCAGCCGTTCTGTTAAACTGGCAATAGTAATTTCTAATTCGTCAGCAGTAATTTCTGTTGCCGGCTTGAGCAGCACTCGTATACCGCCTTCAAGATCCAATCCCTTGCGTAAGTTTGTAAATGGTATATCTGATACTTTGAGGCCAAGATCAACAACGCCTTGCGAATCTGCCGTCGTCAAAAGAGTGTACGTATTGCGGTCTGTTTCCACACGAAGCGTAGTATTGCCTTCAACAGCACTGACCACAGAATAATAATCCTGCAATGACGTTATCTCCTGGCGATTAAGAGAAAGTATTTTTTCCCGTGCAGAAGACATCGTTGTGGGAGAGGGATTTTCAAGACCGGCATCAGCAGCAGAAGAATTTTGAGAAACGTGGCGAATAATAACACCGTCATGCCCAAAAATCTGCGGTTTAATCGCAATAACAGAAAATAACAGGAACAGCAGTAACAGCATCACTCTCCAATTGAGGAGTAATTTCTTAAAAGCGGGTTTCATCAGTTACTTTTCCTCCTTTCAATGTCTTTTCGTGATAGAGACGGAGCGTGCCAACATTTTGAATCCAGGTCATAATAATATCAACAAATAATCCAATCAGCAAAATAACCATGATTTGTTTTACAACATCGTTGCTGACAAAAATTAATGTTACGACCACTGCTGCAATCGCAGTTGTAGTCATGGTTAATCCTGTTTTAATAGCGCTGTAAATCCTTTCCATTACTGGCAGATCCTGCCTCTTAAAGAAACGAGACCCTAATAGAATATCAGTATCAACAGAATATCCAATGAGCATGAGAAAGGCAGCAACACCGGCAGTGCTTAATTTCATGCCTGTAAGATTAAAAATTGCTATCGTAACAACAATGTCAGAAAATGCCGCCAAAATGACGGTCAAGCTTGGAATAAGAGTTCTAAAATAGAGAAAGACGACAGCAGCCATCAGCACAAACGCAATTAATAAGGCAATTGCTGTCTGCTTAAAGAAACTTTTTCCCAACGACGAGCCAATAATTTCAACACTATAATTTTCCTTTGTAAGTATAACTTTCTGTCCAAGAACAGAAAGCAGATTATCAATGTCGCTGCTTTCCTGGAGATCAGTATCGATAGCAAGACTCACAACACTGCCGGCTGTGGTTATAGTTCGTACTAAAATTTCCGTATCTGGAAAATTCTCCTGCAGAAAACGCTGTAAAGCTATGGAATCAATGGAACCATCATCATTAACCGTTATCGTCGAGCCACCTTTTAACGTAATTCCTTTATTGACAAAATCACCTGTTTCGGCATACTGCCAGCCAATTTGCAGGAATGAACCGACTAATAGTAAGAAAGGAAAAAGGAGAAGATATTTGTACTGCTGTTCGTAAAATTTCTTGACAGAATCAAGCATCGATGTCATCGTTGAGCTTGATTGATGAATGGTATATAAAGATTATGATGGTAATTTGCTGGTTCGAAACTTTGCACAAAAAGCCTTTTTTGCAAATTTACACAATTATAGATTCTCTAGTTAATATATCATTATAAAAGAGTTTTAAGAAAATAATTTTGTGAAAATTGTTATACCAGACTCCGATGATCCATTTGAACAGGCAGTCGATTGTTTTAAAGCCATTCAAAGTTTGGATCAAAATGATAAAATTGATTTAAGTAAAGTCTTATGGATTAGTCCTTTTGTTGCTTTAATGTTAAGTCATAAAATTGAGGAATTACGTTTAAAAGGACATTCTTTAGATATAATAAAACCAGAATCTGTTAAAGTGCAAAATTATTTACAAAAGATTGGATTTCCTTTAGGTAGCGATTATATAAAAGGAAATACTGCTTTTCCGATAAAGCATTTTAACTCGAATCCAGAAAAAGCCATTGTAGATCTTTATAAATATATAGAATCGACATTCCCGGTGGAACTGAGGGGAAATACTATAAATTATATTCTTAGTGAATTAGTTGATAATGTGGATCAACATTCGAAGTATTCAACTGCTACAGTATTAGCACAATACTATCCTTTAAAAAAGTATATTGATATTGGAGTAGTAGACAATGGTTACTCCATCCCAGGAGTATTTACAGATAACGGAATCGACTTTGTGGAAGACCATAATGCGATTAAGTTAGCACTAGAGGGTGTTTCTACCAAAAATGAAGAGGGTAGAGGTAAAGGGTTACAATCGACGAGTAAATTAACAACCAAAGAATTAAAAGGTACACTTTATGCTTTTTCTAGAAACGGAGCAATGGTATTAACAGAAAATGTTAGAGAAGCATATAAACTTCAAGACACTCAATTGAAAGGAACACTGATATATTTAAGATTTGCCGTGCCTAAAACTAGCGTTAACCTTACTCCCTATTACTAAAATGAAAACTATTTGTGTTTTAGAGCAACTGGACGAATATCTTTCAACAAGAAATAGTATTAAAAGTTTTTTCATTTATATAGAAAATCTCCCTGAAACAGAAATATGCTTAGATTTTACAAATATTAAATTCATTTCACGCTCTTCTGCTGATGAGTATTTAAAGCAAAAAAAAGCATCATTAAAGATCATTTATGAAAAGAATATGCCTAATGAGATAAAACACATTTTAATATCTGTTTCAGGGAATTCTGAGAATTTTCGTCAAACAAATGTAATTCCTTGCTAAATTCGATCATCCCATAACATTTATAAACATTAATTAACTTTCCTGTACTGTGGAATTGTTAGAATTACGAGGAGTTGGTAAAGCGTTTAAGGAGGCGCAGATTCTGAAGAATGTTGATATCATTATTGAAGAAGGCGACATTCTCGGCGTCATCGGCCAATCCGGCGGCGGCAAAACGACACTGCTTAATCTGATTACTGGTTTCATCGAACCAAGTGAAGGAGAAATTTTATATTATTCTAAAGCGTATAATGAAAAACGGGATTTAAATGAAAATTTACACAAAATAAAACGGTTTTTTGGATTCACACCGCAGCATAATTCATTTTATCCTAAATTAACGGTGAAGGAAAACCTGCTTCATTTTGGAAGGTTATATGATCTTGATGAAGCAACATTAAATACCAATATCAAGAACCTGCTTCAGTTCACCCGCCTTAGCGACCAACAACATAAGATTGCCGACCAACTTTCCGGCGGAATGCAGAAAAGACTGGATATTTCCTGCAGCCTTGTCCATAAGCCAAAAATTTTAATACTGGACGAGCCGACGGCGGATTTAGACCCAATCTTACAGAAAGAAATTCTTCACTTGCTGCAGGAAGTGAACAAGCAAGGCGTTACCATCATTATTGCTTCTCACCAGCTCGACAGCATCGAACAAACATGCAATAAAGTAGCCATAGTTCATGGCGGAACTATCCAGTGTCACGGTTTGCTCGACGACATTCGAAATCCACCGGCGCAGGATCATTTTACGATTAGCATCTCCGCAGATGAAAAAGAACAAATCATGAACCGGCTTAAGACCTATCCTATTAAAAAAATTATTGAGCGTGGCAATTCCCTGGTCATTTATCCTGCTGATGCCGAAAGGACGATGGCCAGAGTATTAAGTTTGGTCAAGTCAGATCATTTAAAGCTGCATACAATGCACCTGCGCAAACAGTCGTTAAGTGACGTCTTTGAAAAAATAGTCCACGACCAACAATAGAAATAAAAGATGTGAATAACATGATTAAAGAGTTTATAGCAGTATTATCTAATCCGCATTTGATGGTAAAACCGTTTCGGCAGTTATGGTTATTGACGATCAAAAATTTACGGCTGCTATTACGGTCGCGGGCATCAGCATTAATTATCATTTTTGCGCCACTGATTATGATTCTGATTATTGGCTTATCCTATAATACGTCTGCCCAGTTTGGGTTAAATATTGGAATTGCCGTGGATTCTTTTACAGAGGATGTAGAATCTTTTGTGACACTGTTAGAAGAGGAAGAGTTTACCATCCACCGCTATGAAGCATCATTAGATGATTGCATAGCAGACATCAAAAGCAGCAAGGTTCATACGTGTATTACACTTCCACAGAGTTTCAGTGTAGAAGATAATTCCCAAAAAGAAGTTACATTTTATATCGACCCCAGCAGGATTAACATTGTCTGGATGATCCAGGAAACGGTTAAAACAAAATTTAATATCAAATCGCAGGAAATATCGCAGGATTTAGCACAGAATGTGCTTACACAGTTGACAGATACTAAAAATGTTCTCCTTGCGGAAGAAAGCAATTTAAATGCTGTAAAAGCAAAAACAGGAGTTGCATCGACCGGCGCGACAACAGCAAAACAAAATTTAGCAGTCATTGATTTGACGGTAAGTACTTCTGCGAATGAATCTGCAGCTGTTGACGAAGATCTTAATACTGCGAACGATTTACTCAGCGATGTTCTTGGGTATCTTGGTTCTATCGAAGATGAATCACAGCGGGAAGCCGCGAGGGATGCACTCAACGAAGCAAAAGAGATGCTTTATGGAGATGTTGATGAAAATGAAAGTTTTAATGGGGCTATCGGCGCACTGCAAGCAGATTTGAACTCATTAGGGCAGAAATTAGGCACTGCTGCTGATGCCATTGGAAAATCAAATACAGATATTGATACCGTTATTGCAACGCTGCAAGAAGCTATTTCAGATATTGAGGCAGTGCAGTTAGGGTTAAGCACGAGTTATACTAATCTTGATTCTCAAAAAGTTACTAGTGCTGATACTATCACCTCTCCTATTGTTACCAAGATTGAAAGAGTAAGCCCTGAAAGCACATACCTGAATTATTTATTTCCGGCTTTATTGGTTATGGTCGTGATGTTCAGTTCTCTGCTCTTAGGAACAACACTGGTGATGATTGAAAAAAACAGCCCTGCCTTCCTGCGGAATTTCTTCCTTCCTGTAAAAAAGATCATCTTTGTGATGTCAATTTATGTCACTAATATCATACTGATACTAACAGAAATTATCATTATTTTAGGAATATCATTATTCTTCCTTAAAAATTCCCTTCCCGTGCTGCCTGCCGTCGCTTTCATCCTGTTTGTGACCGCATCAGTGTTTACATTCTTGGGAATGACTATTGGCTATTTGTTTACCTCAGAAGAAACCGGCGTTCTGGCATCAATTTCCTTAGGCAGTATTTTTCTCTTTGTCTCTGGCGTGATACTGCCATTAGAAGGAGTATCTCCCTTAATCCGAAAGATTACGTTTTTTAATCCTTTTGTTATTGCTGAAAAATTAGTTCGGGAAATTTTTATCTTTAATACCTCTTTCTCGCTCTTGAATTCCGATTTGGGATTGTTAATAGCGTATGGGATACTGTTATTTATTACGATTATGATTATAGAATCGTTTGTACATGAGCACGTCGTCCGTAAAATGCTGAAGCATCACCACCGCGCACAAGTCAAGGAAAGTAAAGAGATGCAGTAAGCAGATTTATAATTCATTGTTTCTTTCATTGATTGATGGTTAAAAAAGTTATAGTCATTACCGGAACTCCTGGTGTTGGCAAATCAACGCTGGCAAAAATAGTAGCATCAAGATTAAAATTAGAACGATTAGATTTATCGCAGTATTATAATAAAATATCCACTAGGTATAACCGGAAAAAGCATTGTTATGATGTTGACCGTACAAAGTTTATTGCGCTTGTGAAGAGCAAACTAAAAGAAAGTGAGAAAGGATTAATTATTGATTCGCATATTGCTCATCTCTTACCGAAGAGAATGGTAGATTTGTGTATTGTGCTGATATGTTCTAACCTTACATTATTGCAACGAAGATTGAACAAGAGAGGATACAGCCAAAAGAAAATAAGAGAGAATCTTGATGCGGAGATTTTTCAAGTCTGTTTATTGGAAGCCAAAGAGAAAGGGCATAAAGTAGTGGTTGTTGATGGCTGTACATTTTCTTCAAAAAAAATGATTACGCAAATTTGGCCTGCGCTGAAGAATCTTGGAAAGAAACGTACGTTAAGTTAAGTAAGTTTTGAAGAGTGCTAGAGTCTATGAATCGTCCTTTTTGAAAGAATACTCGCTCAAAAAGATTATTAATCGTCTTCTCATAAGCAATAAGAGAGCTTTGACTTCCTTCGAACAATGACCGCTCAAATTTAAAATTATGGTTATTCATTGAATTCCTGCCAGAATTGCCAAAACTATAATTCCTGTTAACAAAAAAATCAGCGTCGATGGATTTTGTATCGTTCCCTACTCTGAATAAAGCTGTTCCCCTAATAGCAGAATTTACAGCTTCAATATTATAACCAAAACCGACGCTTTCAATTTTTCCTGACTCCAAAACAGAATGAGTCGCAAAAAGATGTACTTTGATATTAGTAACTAATTCATGCTTTTTTTTTGATATGGAGCAAGTAATCTTATTTCCAGAGCCATCACGAGAAGCAGTGATGGAATCGAGATAAAAACCTGAATCTAGATAACGATAGGTCCCAAAATTTAATGGTACCTTCCCTGTCGAACTTCTCCGCAGTTCTTCAGGGATGTAAATATCGCCATTGTGATAATGCGGCAACACCACAGGCAAACCAGCTATAGTCTTATGAATTTTATATGAATCTGGATGTTTATTATCAAATCCTAGCCATTCCAAAAAAGTCAGCCGCCGAAGAGGAAGTGATAATTGTTCGCCTTGATTTAACTGATAATTAAACGTTACCAAATCTTCCAAGATAGACATGAGCGGTTTGAATTCTAGCTTATTTATAATATTTATGAAAGTTGAAATGAAAATATCCCTCACAAATCTTTATAAATTAATTCCGATTGTTCTCTTCTATGACTTTAACAGCACAGCAAAAATTGTACTTAAAAAAAACGATTCGGGAATTAAAAGGCTTTCGCGCCGGCCATACAGAATTTGTCAGCGTTTATGTCCCGAAAGGATACGATCTAACGAAAGTCATCAATCATCTTGCTGAAGAGCAGGGAACAGCTGCCAACATTAAATCAGCATCGACCCGGAAAAATGTGCAGTCGGCATTAGAAAGAATGATCCAGCACCTGCGCACGGTTACGCGAACACCGGAAAATGGCCTCGCTGCGTTTTCAGGGAATGTTGCTTCGATGGAAGGAAAACAAGATCTGCGAGTTTGGAGCATCGAGCC
Organism: Nanobdellota archaeon; assembly: GCA_030695685.1. GTDB lineage: Archaea > Nanobdellota > Nanobdellia > Woesearchaeales > GW2011-AR9 > JAUYPT01. The sequence goes on from JAUYPT010000078.1 coordinate 34,118, forward strand.
TCCTGTCCCATTAAACATCCGCATTTATCGCTGTGACAAAAATTTTGTGGTTGACATCCTGGAAGATATGCTTTCAGAACACCAAGTTTATGGCCTGGTCGTGTTAGACCGCAGGGATGCCATTCTTGCCTTACTGAAAGGAAAAACGATTGTACCGCTTCAAAAAACGCATTCTGAAGTGCCGGGGAAATTTAAAGCCGGGGGACAAAGTGCTCAGAGATTCGCACGAATACGGGAAGGTGCATATAAAGACCATTTCAAAAAAATATCAGATTACATGAAAGACCAATTCCTGCCGCTGGGAATTAATCTTAAAGGCATTATTATCGGCGGTCCTGGAACGACTGTCCAGGATTTCTTAAACAAGGATTACATTACGGGCGATATCAAAAAGAAAATTATTGGAACGAGAGACCTTTCTTACACCGATGAATTTGGATTGCAGGAACTTCTGGATAAATCGCAGGATTTGCTGGCAGAAGAAGAAATTGCCATCGAAAAAAAGGCGATGCAGCAGTTTTTCACCAAGATGATGGAGAACCCTAAAAAAGTAACTTATGGAGAAACAGAAACTCTCAAAGCGCTGGAGATGAATGCCGTAGACGTTTTACTGCTTTCAGAAATTATGTCTGAAGATAAAATTTTCGAGCTGGAAGACAAAGCAAAACAGGGCGGCTCAACTGTTAAAATCATTTCATTGGAAACACGGGAAGGCGTGCAGCTGCGGGATTTAGGCGGCATTGCAGCTATCTTACGGTTTGAGATAGAGTAATTTTAGGATAGACATTCTCAACGAAATGATTATAAAATAGATACAGCGTAGAGCAAAGAATGGATCTCATCCAAGAATCATTCCAACGATTATTTCCGGAACAAGAATTCCGCTATAAAACAGCGATGGAATATAACAGAAGACTTTCTCATTTTAATGCCAACGTCAAATTGGAATACAACACGCTCTCTGTCAATCTTAACCTGCAGTGGAAAGATATTGATGATGAAATTAAGATCGGGTTGATACAGCATTTGTTGTTAAAAATATTGAAACAGAA
>JAUYPT010000026.1 GCA_030695685.1 Nanobdellota archaeon
GTTATTGTTATTGCTGCTGTTGCTATCGCTGCTTTTCTGGTGTTGAAGTTAACACCGTTGGGAGAAGCGTATACTCTTTATCCAACGACAACAACAACAACTTCTTCACAGCTTAAATTAGCGGATGGCTACTCCTGTACCAGCAGTTCGCAATGCGGATCAAATTGGTGTGCCGGCGGCGTTTGTAAAATTGCTACTGGTGGTTCTTGTACAAGTAATTCTCAGTGCGGGTCAAATCTATGTTCCAATAGTGTTTGCACTTTAAAACCAACAGGTGCTAGTTGTACAGCTAATCCTCAATGTGTGTCAAATTTATGTTCCGGTAGCGTTTGTAAAATTGCTACTGGCGATTCTTGTAGTGATAGTTTTCAATGCGCTTCTAGTTTTTGTTCCAACGGTGTTTGTCGTTTACAACCTACAGGTTATTTTTGTAGCAGCAATTCCCAGTGTATTTCCAATATCTGTTCCAGTGGTACATGCCGGTTGTCAACAGATTCTTCGTGTACTAGTAATTCTCAATGTGTTTCTAACTTATGTAACAATGGTATTTGTAAGGTAAAACATTTGAATACAGAGTGTGCTGTCAGCGTTGAATGCGCTTCTGGCTTATGTTCCGATGGCTTTTGTAGGTTGCCTGCAGGCTCTTCTTGCAGTTCCGCTGGTCAATGTGCTTCTTATTTTTGTGATAATAGTGTTTGTCGTTTGAAGCCGGTAAATGCTGTTTGTGGTAGTAATTCCCAATGCGCTTTTAATGTATGTGATAATAGTATTTGTAAATTGACGACAGGTGTTTCCTGCGGGAGCAATAGCGTATGTGCTTCTGATTTTTGTGAGAATGGACTTTGTCACTTGAAGCCTGTGCGTGCTGAATGTAATGATAATTTTGAATGTTCTTCTGGTGTATGTTCAGCAGATAGTCTTCTTAAAAAGAGTTGTAAACTACCTGCAAATTCATTCGGATGCAGCAGTAATGCTGATTGCCTTGGTTTTTGTGCCGTTGGCAGCTTTACTACCCGTTGTGTCTTAAAGCAAGCCGGCAATACATGTTTTGATGGAGATAGGGAATGTTCATCAGGCATATGTTCTAAAAGAACTCTATGTACTGGTAGTATAGATATAGGAAGCATAACATGTTCCTCCCAATGGAAATGTGCCTTACCTCCACAATCTTCCTGTACAAGTAATTCTGAGTGTACTTCTAATATTTGCTCCAATGGCATTTGTAGCCTCGTGCCGAAAGGTGATGTTACTTGCATCACTAATTCCCATTGCGCTTCCGATATATGCTCTAATAGACTTTGCTTGCAATCAATAGGCTCTTCCTGCACCAGTGACTCCCAGTGCACATCACACTATTGTTTAAGTGGTGTTTGTGCTGAATATCCATTATTGCCATTAGGTGCTGAGTGTATAATTGATTTACGATGTGCGTCTAAATATTGTGCTTCTGACCCAAGTGATCTAGGTACCCGTCGTTGCACTGAACTTAAGTCTGTAGGCGAAAGTTGTACTCGTGATTATTACTGTTCTTCTGATTTCTGTTCCGATAGCATTTGTCTTGTAAAATTGCTGGGTGATCCCTGTAGGAGCAATGTTCAGTGCTCTTCTCAGTTTTGTTCAAATCGCATCTGTAATTTAAAACCGCAAAATTCTATCTGTAACTCTCATGATCAGTGTGCTTCCACTATTTGTCATTCTTACAGATGTAAGTTATCAGAAGGTAGTTTCTGTGCAAGCAGTTCTCAATGTGCTTCTAACCGCTGTACAAGTGGAGTTTGTATCTTATTGCCAGCAGGTGCAGGTTGTTCTGCCAATTATCAATGCATCACTGGTTCTTGTTCCAGTGGTAAATGTGTTGCTAATTAATTCTTATAGCAACCTTTATATAAATAAATTAACTCCATTAACAGCATGTTAGATATTAATCTCGTCCGCGAAAGGCCAGATCTTGTTAAAGCATCGGAACAAAAACGGAATAGAGATCCTGCTGTTGTCGATACAGTCCTGTCGCTCGATCAGCAGTGGAAGAAAGCACTGCAGCGGGTTGAAGAATTGAAGCATCAGCGCAATGTTGTTTCCCAGGAAATTAACCAGCTCAAAAAAGCAGGCCAGTCCGGCGATGCCAAAATTAAAGAGATGAGATCGGTTGTTGAGGAAATTAAGAACCAGGAAGAAAATGTTAATCGCTTGTTGCAGCAGCGAAATGAAACTCTTCTGCTCTTAGGCAATATTCTTCATCCAACTGTTCCAGAGGGCAGGGATGCAGCGGATAATGTTGAACTTACAACCTGGGGAAAAAAGCCGCGCTGTACGTTTCCGATTAAAAATCATGTTGAGATCTGCGAAAGTTTAGGCCTTGCTGATTTTGACCGTGCTGTCAAAATTTCCGGGAATGGCTGGTATTTTCATCTGGGGGAATTAGGATTGCTTAATCAGGCTTTAATTCAGTTTGCGATTAAAGTTATGTATCGTAAAGGATATACTTATGTGGAGCCGCCGCTGCTAATAAAAAAAGAGATGCTCAATGCTGCTATTAACACAGAGGAATTCGCCAAAAGTATTTATGCTGTCGAAGGGGAAGATTTAGCTTTGATTGGAACCAGCGAACATGTCCTGCTGGGAATCCATGCGCAGGAAGCGATTTCTGAAAAAGAATTGCCAAAGAAATATTTTTCCTATAGTATGTGTTTTCGCAAAGAGATCGGCGCTCATGGCATCAATGAGAAAGGATTATGGCGGCGGCATCAATTTAACAAAGTAGAACAGTTTATTTTCTGCAAAGCTGATCAGAGCGGCGCTTATTTTAAGGAATTGCTGCAGAATTCGGAAGAGATTTTGCAGGCGTTGGAACTCCCGTATAGGATTATCGACATCTGCGCCGGTGATTTAAGCTTATGGAAGCATCAGAGTTATGATCTGGAAGTGTGGCGGCCGACGACGCAAAGTTATGGAGAAGTAATGTCTTTAAGCAATTGCACAGACTACCAGGCGCGAAAATTAGGGATAAAATATGTTCATCACGACGGCTCGCGATACGTTGTCCATACATTAAATAATACTGCCTTAGCAACATCTCGTATTTTGGTCGCAATTTTGGAAAATTTTCAGACGAAGGAAGGAAACGTTACCATCCCTAAAGTGCTCTGGCCGTACATGAATGGGGTTAAGCAACTTGGAAAGAAAAGAAAAAAGTAGAACTGATTTATTATAGAAATTATTATAAAGAAGGTTTGGTAATGATATGGTATGTCTCTCGATTATATCACTCAAGAACAATGTAAGCTTTATAAAACTGTTCGGGATAAGGAAATGGAATTAAAGAGTGTTGCTGGTCGTGATACCAACGATGGAGTTTTTGGTCTATTTATAGGAATACCTTTTGCTGTCGCCCATGGCTACGGTCTTGCAGTCTTAGATGATTTCTCTGCGAGTAAAGTCATTTTTTTAGGCTCTTTAACAGTAGGTGGGATTTATGCTATCGGTTATGGCGTGCGAGGATTAGTCAAAGGACATCGCGCTAAAAAGAATCTTACTGCAGAAATTCAAGAATTAAAAGCATCTGCAGATTATCAAGCAGTAGAAAAAATGCTGGAATAATTAAACTATATTTCTTTTCCACGATAATTCTATAATAATTACAAATCAATCCTATTCTGCAGCCACGAACCAAGATAATGAATCAAACTGACGGTTTTAATCTCTTCATTGTCGCAGATGTTGGTTTTCTTTTCTCCTGATGCTGTTACCATTGTTTCCTGCTGGCAGACTTTATCGATTGTTCCATCGTTATTTGTATCAAACCAATCTATCTGCACATTTTTGTGTTTATTCTCTTGTTGACATAATTCTATCCCTGTGAACTGATAGATACGGCCGTCATCATTAATACTTATAATCAGATTTCGCGAGCAGCGGTAACCATCCTGTTCAAACCGCAACTGCGGCAAAAACCAGCGGGCAGTTTCCTTTGCCTGTTTGGTTTGAGGTATAGCAGCACATCCAAAGTAAAGAGCACTGATGCCTGCCAATAATGGCGTAACATAGTTTTTTCCCATAGGAAGATTTTTTTTGCTTTTGCTTTGTTTATAAAATGTATGTTTCTTCAGCAAAAAACTTAATATAGTTCTTCGTTCCATCATTTTGTATGTCTCTCTTTAAAGGTATGCTCAAGAGCGGGGAAACGCTGTTCAGGGATACCATTGTTCTGGATTACGATTTTCAGCCCAAAGTGATGCAGTATCGGGAAAATGAACAAATGAGATTTGCTACCGCTATTAAGCCCTTATTACAGGGGCAGAATGGCAGAAATGTTTTTATCTACGGTGCGCCTGGAATCGGCAAAACGACTGCCTGCAAGCATGTCCTGCGTGAATTAGAAGAAGAAACGGAAGACGTGATTCCTCTCTATATCAACTGCTGGAAGGAAAACACGACGTTTAAGATTTTTTATAAATTATGTGAAGATCTGGGCTATAAATTTATTCAGAACAAAAAAACGAGCGAACTTTTTTCGTTGATTCAGGCGAAACTGAATAAAAAAAGCGCTGTTTTTGTCTTTGATGAGATTGATAAGCTGGAAGAGATGGATTTCTTATACACTGTACTGGAAGACATCTACCGCAAATCTATTTTTTTGATTACCAATTATCGGGATAGTTATACTGAATTGGATGAGCGCATCCGCAGCAGATTGGCGCCGGAATTTTTGTCTTTTCCACCCTATAATGAACAGGAAATTGCCGGCATCTTACAACAGCGACGAGATTATGCTTTTGTCCAAAACTGCTGGGACGATGATGCATTTAAAGAATTAGTGGAAAAGTGCACGGAAACAAATGATGTCCGTGTTGGGTTATACTTAATGCGGGAAGCAGGCATTTATGCTGAGGAAAAAAGTTCTAACAGTATTGGCGTAACGCATGTTGCCGAGGCGATACGAAAAGCAGATGATTTCCACATCAAGCCGAAGGAAGGATTAGATCAGGAGCTGCAGGAAATTCTGAACGTTATACAAGAGAATAATGGCGTTAAAATTGGCGATCTGTATGCTGTGTACAGTACGAAAGGAGGAGAATTAAGCTATAAGAGTTTCCAGCGCCGGATTACAAAGTTGGATGAAGGACGTTTTATTTCCACCGAAAAAGTATTGGGAAAAGACGGCAATACAACGATTATACATCATTCCGGGCATAAAAAATTGACGGAATTCTGAGTGAAGTTATTGTGAAATAGTGTACATTACGTAGGGTTTCTTCTGTAGATAACTTTGCAAAATTAGATTATTTACTTGCAAAGTTCTCAAGAGAATTTGAAATAGTCGTAATTTTGGCATGAAACAAACAATCTATTCACCAAAATTACTATTTTTCAAACTTCTCTATAACAAAATATATAAACTGTTTGACAACCTAACGAAGAAATAGTAACTCCAAAATATTAATTATATGGTGAATTGAAGGGTGGCAACAAACGACGAAAAACAAGAGATTTCATCTCATTCTGGAGAACAGGAACATCAACAGAATCATCAACAGGATCATTCCTCTACGCATCACTCGTCCAAACTGAAAGATGATGATATTATCGATTTTTCCCGGGTTAAACATGCTATTACTCATTTTTTCAAGAATCTGACCAAAAAAGAATCAGGAAGAGAATCAGAAAATAGTTTTCAAGAAGAAAATTCACCTGCTTATTTTTCTCTGACGACAACTGTAATGTCTGTCAAAAAACATTCCCGCTGGCTGATCCCGCTGTTGTGCATCCTTATTGCCATGAGTCTTTCCATTTACCTGCGAACAATGCCGCAGCGGCTGCCGGTAACGGAGCAATGGGCGCAGCAGCCGGTGTACAATTTTTACCGTGACCAAATTGTTGCGGCAGTGGACAAACAAAATCCTCATCTCCCGCCGAATATCAAAGATTCCATGGTTGAAAAAGAATGGGTGAAAGTGAAAACAGAAAATGCAAAACTGCTGCAGGACCAAATTACTGACCTCTCCAAACAATATCAAGATATGTTTCGGGATGATACTGGAACACTCTATCTTTTAGGCATCGACCCTTACTATTACTATCGCCAATCATATTATGTCCTTAAAAACGGATTTCCCGGCAGCGAGATGAACGATGGCGTATTATGGGATTCGTACCGCTTAGCGCCGATTGGACGTGAAGCGGAATGGAATTTTCACAATTGGTTTGGCGCTGTATGGCACCGCATCATGAATCTCTTTGGTGATTTTTCCTTGCTCTATACCTTTTTCTTTGTCGGCACTGTCTTTTCGGCATTAACAGTCATTCCTGGATTTTTTATTGGAAAAAGATTGACCCAGAATAATGTCGGCGGATTTTTTGTAGCTATCTTGCTGGCATCATCTGCTTTTTTTGTTTCCCGAACGACAGGAGAAAGTTCTGATACTGATGTCTATGCTGTTTTTTTCCCTGTGCTGATAACATGGTTATTTATTGAAGCGCTGGAAGCAAAAACGATGAACAAAAAAATGGTCTGGATGGCTTTGGCAGCATTTTCTACAGGAGTATTTAGTTTTGCCTGGACTGGCTGGTGGTACATTGCTGTTTTTATCATCGCAACGCAGCTAGTTCATCTTCTGTATCTCCTATTTAATCATCGAAAAACGATTGCTGTTTCCTTCCGACAGGGAATTTTGTCATCGCCTCTCTATCTTGTAGGATTATACATCGGACTTTCTGTCATAAGCATTAGTCTTTTTACAACTCGCAGGCAATCATTACGGCTTCTGCTTGGGCCGTTACAGTTTCTTAAACTTAAGGCTGTTGCGGTAAAGACTGCCTGGCCTAATATTCGCACGACAGTTGCAGAGCTGAATGTCGTGCCGTTAGATAATGTTATTGCACAACTCGGTGGAAAATTCCTCTTCTTCCTGGCAATACTCGGGATTCTCTTCCTCCTGCTGCGGAAAAATAAAGAGGGAAAAAGAGACATTCATTATTCTTTCTTTCTGGCAGTATGGCTTATTGCGTCGTTGTATGCAACATCAAAAGGAGTTAGGTTTATTCTTCAGGCAACTCCGGTGTTTTCCATCGCGCTTGGCGTTTGTCTAGGGATGGTTTGGGATTATGGATCACAGTGGACATCACGGCATCTCAAAGTTCCCAAACTTATTGCTGCGGTCGTTTTTTTTGTAGCGTTATAGTTATTATTTCGCCAGCCGATTGAAGATGGCTATCATCAAGCGTATAATTCTGTTCCCAGCATGAATGATGCCTGGTATGATACGCTTACGAAGATTAAAAACGAGGCTCCTCAAAATATAATCATCACTTCTTGGTGGGATTTCGGACACTGGTTTAAGGCGATTGCAGACCGCCCTGTTACGTTTGACGGCGGGACGCAAGTAGGCCATGGTGCTCATTGGGTCGGAAAATCTCTGCTGACAAATGATCAAGCAGTTACGGTTGGTATTCTTCGGATGCTCAACTGCGGGCAAAATACTGCTTTTGAAGAATTAAATCTGATCTTGAATGATACATTAAAATCAATAACCACCATCAACACTATTATACTGCAGTCCAAAGAACAAGCTGCTCAGACGTTACAGAGTCACGGCGTAACGGCTGATCAAAGAGCATTGGTTCTTCAATATACTCATTGTGCTGCACCGCCGGATTACTTTATTACTTCTGAGGATATGGTTGGAAAATCCGGTGTCTGGGGCCATTTTGGCAGCTGGAATTTTGAAAAGGCTGTCTTCTATCAGAAAACAAAAAAACTTTCCCGCGATGAGGCGGTTCAGTATTTTACCGCTACTTTTAACATGAGCAGAGAGCAGGCCAATAAACTTCATGCCGAAATCCAGGCAGAAGAAAATGCAGATTCCTGGATTGCTCCCTGGCCGGGGTATGGAAGTATGTTCCGTAATTGCGATGAACTGCCAGAGAATAAAGTTCGTTGTGCAACCTCTATTCGCAGCGGGGAAACACTATCTTTTATTGTTGATACTAAATCTTATGATGTCCATTTAGAAAACGGCCAAGATATTGTTCCTAATTCAATAGTTTATACCACTGCAGATGGTGTTGAAGAAAAAATGCTTTCCGGGAAAAACATCGGCCTTTCATTGGTTCTGACATCGAATGAGAACAGGCATCAATTTATGCTTGCCGATCCTCTTCATGCTTCGAGCACATTTACAAAATTATTTTTCTTAGATGGGAAAGGAATGAACTGTTTCAAAAAATTTGATGATGTTAACAGCGCTGTTACGGGCAGAGTGATTACCTGGGTTTTAGAGGATTATGATTGTCCTTTGAAAAGATAAAGTGTTACTTATTGTTTTTGTACGATGACAAAAATAGCTTTTGTTGGGGACATTCACGGCGATGTAGATCTGATGCTTTCTAAAGCACAAGAATTAAATGCAGACCTCATTATTCAAGTTGGTGATTTTGGAACGTATGTTTCTGAAGAAAGATTAGATAAAGCAAGCGCAAGACAC
>JAUYPT010000034.1 GCA_030695685.1 Nanobdellota archaeon
CTATTGCTCAAAAGCTAGGGCTTACAGAAAATGCTATTCGTTATCGGATACAGCGTTTAAAGGAGAAATGTTATCTGAAAGGGTATTCTATTAAACTCTCTCCTTCTCATTTTGGAAAGAATATTCATGTCGTTTTTTCAATAAATGTCAAGCCTGATTCTTTAGCGGCATCGTTAAAGATGTTGTCAGGATTTAAGGAATTCACTAAAGTTTATCGCTGTTCCGGCGAATATTCTATTGTCTGTGTTGGTTTTTTTAACGATAATGAGCATCTGGTAGAATTTCTTAACACAAAACTTCTCATCGAAGTGCCAATCACTGATTGGGCAGAACATATTGTTTTAAAATCTTATAAGAATGATGAATTTAATATTCATATGGTTTAATTTTAGAGATTGTTGCCGATATTCAAAAGATTTTTATATTTTAAACTTGATACGATAGAATTGTGATGAATAAAGAAAAGTTGATGACTGCCATCTTAAATATAACTCTATTAACAGGAATTATACTTTTAGTCAGCTATTTTTTTGTAACCCAAAAAAGGATAATAGGCCCAATTATGATTATGCTTGGAGTGATTTCTATTCTTCCTCTTATTTTATTTAAAATACCGATACGGATCTTAAAAGCAGAGATAATTTTTGGATTAATAGATAATGGAGTCCTAGCAATCTTTGCTTTGTCCGGTGCAGAACTGTTTGGGATTTTAGGTGCAATAGTGGGCGGTTTAGTTGGAAATTCAATTACGGATGGTTTTGCAGGCATTTTTGAAGGTTACGAATGGCAGAAAATAAAAAAATTAAAAATAAAAGACAAAAGAACTGCTCTAACGGTAGCAATTGGCAAGCTTAGCGGTTGTTTATTCGGTGGAGGAATTGTATTAACAATTGCTTGGTCAATCTTAACCTAAATTAAACGTGAACTCATCATAAACCAAACATTTTTATATCTTCTTTAAAAGTATTATTATCATGGTCGAATTAATCATCACTGAAAAGCCCAGCTCTGCCCAGAAAATAGCCGAAGCGCTTGCAGACACCAAACCTGTCAAAAAGAAAAACAAAAACAGCTCCTATTACGAGTTAAAACATCACAAAAAATCGATTCTTGTCACCTCTGCGGTCGGCCACCTTTATGGTTTAGTGCAGGAGAAAAAAGGCGGCTGGACATATCCTATTTTTGACATTAAATGGGAAGCATCCAGCGAAGGCTCAGAAGAATTGAATTATATTCAGGATTACATTGATACCATTGAAATGCTTTCCAAAAAAGCAGATGAATTTACCATTGCCTGCGATTACGATGTTGAAGGGGAAGTGATTGGATTAAATGTCGTTCGTTTTGCCTGCCATAAAAAAGATGCCAATCGGATGAAATTCTCGACGTTAACGAAAGATGAGCTTGTGGAAGCCTATGAACACAAGCGCAAGCATCTTGACTGGGGTCAGGCGCACGCCGGTGAAACGCGGCATAAATTAGATTGGTTTTATGGCATTAATCTTTCCCGCGCCTTAACCAGCTCGGTGAAAGCAGCCGGATCGTTTAAAGTGATGTCTGCCGGCAGAGTGCAGGGGCCAGCATTAAAATTATTGGTTGATAGAGAACGTGACATTGAAAAATTCAAGCCGGAACCATTTTGGCTGATCCAGTTACTAGGAAAATACAAGAAAGATGCCATTGAAGCCTGGCATGAAAAAGATAAGATTTTTGACAAGAAAGAAGTAGAGCATATCCTGAAAAAAGTTAAAGCAGAAAAAGAAGCTTTAATAACGTCGATTACAAGAACAACACGGGAACAGGCGCCGCCGTATCCATTTGACTTAACAACACTGCAATTAGAATCCTATAACCATCTTAAAATCACGCCGAAAGAAACGCTCGCCATTGCGCAGACGTTATATCTTGCCGGTGTTACATCATATCCACGAACATCATCACAGCAGTTAGATCCTAAATTAGGATTTGTCAAAATTCTGAAAGATCTTTCCAAGCAATCAGACTATGCTGGATTCTGCCAGGAGTTGCTGCAGCTGAAAGAGCTAAAGCCAAACAACGGCAAAAAAACAGATCCGGCACACCCTGCTATTTATCCTACTGGTCATACACCGAAAACATTACGGCCGAGGGAACAGAAAGTGTATGATTTGATTGTCAAGCGTTTTCTGGCAACGTTTTCCACCGCTGCTATCCGTGAAACAATGGAAGTGCTGCTTGACGTCAAGAAAGAAATCTTTACGATGCGGGGAACAAGAACAATCGAAGCGAACTGGCATCGATTTTACAAGCCCTATCTTAATGTGGAAGATGTCACGCTGCCAAACATGAAAGAAGGGGAAATAGTAGCGATTACAGACATTACGAAGATTGACAAAGAAACGCAGCCGCCAAATCGATTTAACCAATCTTCTATTATTAAAGAATTGGAGAAGCGAAATTTAGGGACAAAAGCGACCAGGGCTGACATTCTTGACCGCTTATTTAAGCGGGGATATATTGAAGGAGTGCAGATAAAAGTGACCAAATTAGGGGTGGAAACGATTGTCATTTTAGAAAAATACGCCCCGACGATTATCGATGAGAAATTAACTGCTGATTTTGAAGAAGATATGGATAAAATCAGGGAAGGCAAGGAAAAGCAGGAAAAAGTATTATCTAAAGCCGAGCACTTTTTGACAAAATTATTAACAGATTTCAAGAAAAAAGAAAAATCCATCGGTAAAGAAATTATCCAGTCGCTGCGGGAGACGCAGGACATTCAGAATTATGTCGGCATGTGCAAAACCTGCAATAAAGGAAAATTAATGGTCCGGTTCGGCAAATTCGGCAAATTTATTGCTTGTGATAAATATCCTGAATGTAAAACAACATTTAAATTGCCACATGGTGGTTTAGTACGGGGAACTGACAAAGAATGCGACTCCTGCCATTATCCCAAGATTCAGGTTATTCAGAAAGGGAAACGACCAAGAGAGAACTGCATCAATCCACAATGTCCAGCAAAAATCAGCGTCGAAGGAAAACAGGAAATTAAAGATCTGCAGCATCATAAGATTGAAAAGAAATGCCCCAACTGTGGCAAAGATTTAGTGGTGCGGTCATCTTTCTACGGTAAGTTTTTGGCGTGTCCTGGGTATCCCGACTGTAAATATACGGAGAGTTTAGACGGGCCGAAAAAGGGATATCCCAAAAAAGCAGCAGTGAAAAAGAAGAAGTAAAATCCTGACAGAAGGCACATGCTCCAATACTTTTTCTAATTGATCTAAATATTCTTCGAGTTTTGAGATGAACTTTCTTTCTTCAGTTTTGCTTTTATGTAGATTTATTCTAAATTTAAAAGCATCATACAAAAGATGATTTTTGTCTTTAATAGATTCTGTTATTCCCTTAAACGAATGTTCTACTTTTTTTCCTGTAACATTCTGTTCCCATTCAACTAGCCAAAAAACCTCTTTAAGCAATGGTTGAAAATCAATCACTCCTTCCTGATATGCTTTGATATAACCATCTCTTATTTTATGAATCTCATCATGTAAGATTTGGTTTTTTGATCTAACTTTATACTCTTCTTGGTTTAACGGAATGCCATAAATTAATCTACATTCTTTTAATCTCAACAGAAATAAATCCGGCTCTGCCCTTAAATCAGGAGTATAATTCCCTTGAGAAGAAAGTTTATTATTTTTAAATTCGGACAATGAAAGCGGCACAACACATACAGGTTCTATTTTTGGACTATTAACTCCAAAGATTGCGCGTTCATATTTATCTTCGGTTACAATCGGAACCATATCCACATCACTGCTTTCTTTCATTTCTCTACGAGCAAAACTTCCTTTAACATAAATAGCAACTAAAGATTGATGCGGAACAGCATTAACAACTAAATCTCTTGCTTTGATAACAGAATCTATTGCTTTTTTTTCTACACTTGTTGTATCTTTCCATTTCTCCCAAAAATCATAGTTGTTCATGCTCCTAAAAATAGACAATTTATATATAAAAGTTTGTGCATGCTTCTCTTTATGTGGGGGGTAACTATCGAATTCTGGATTATGCCTCACAGCTGAATATACGCAGATAAAGACTGAAAACAAGCAAAATTTATAAAGAAGAAATAGGATTTGATTATTAATACTGATAAAAGGTGGTTACCCTATGACAATAGTTAAAATAAACTTACATAAAGTACATGCGGAACGAAATGTTAATTCTAAAGGCGGTCAAGTAAAAATTAACAATAATGTCTCCATTAAAGATGTTGATGAAATGGATTTTGCTGCCGGCGGCAAAAAAGGATTGAAATTCACCTTTGCCTTCAACTGCGAATATGCCCCTGATTTAGGAAAAATGGAAGTAGAAGGGCAGGTATTATACGTTGAAGAAGAGAAAAAGATCAATGACATTAAAAAGCAATGGGACAAAGAAAAGAAGATTTCGTATGAAATCATGGCCCAGATTGTCAATGCTGCCCTGCATAAAGGAAATATTCAAGCTATCAAAATAAGTGATGATGTCAGCTTACCTAGTCCTCTGCCCTTGCCAAAGGTAAAAGCCGGGCCTAATTCTATTATTGAGAATGTGGATATGGCGAGAGAGTCGAAGCTGAAGAAGTAAAGTTTAATCTATCTATTTTTTTTCTTTTATTTTTGTCAAAAATAAAACCATAACATTTATAAATAAAAAATCACAAATTGTAGCAGAGTTCCGGGGTATTTTTTAATCTTGCTTGGAATCGACATTGTAGTAAAACTGTGTGGTTATAATACCCAAGCAAGAAATCAAAAAACCACTGAATCTTCTGGTAAAGAGGTAAGCTGAGGGTATTTATTGTAGTATGGAAACGGCAGGAATTAAACTAAAAGTAATGGAAGCTGTCCAAGACGATGTCAATAAAGGCATTGTTAAAATAGATTCCACTTTCATGAAACAAATAGGTGTAAATCCAGGCGATGTCGTTGAAATTAAGGGAGAGAGAATAACTGCTTCCATCGTTGACCGGGCTTATCCCGGAGATATCGGCTTAAACATCGTCCGCATGGATGGCAACACCCGGAAAAATGCCCGAACGTCTATTGGTGAGATGGTTACCGTTAAAAAAGCAGAAGTTAAGCCGGCAAAAAAAGTGTCTATTGCTCCTGCCAATAAAGGTTTTGTGGTCAAAGCGTCACCGCAGCTATTTAAGCAAGGCTTGTTAGGAAAAGCGTTAGTGAAAGGTGATTTAGTATCATTAGGGCGAGGAAGCAGGCGCCGCCTTGATTACCAGGGCAGAGATATCAATGATATTTTCTCGATGATGGAAGAGCGTTTTTCCGGCTTTGGGTTTGGCGATCTTCATTTTATTGTTGTTGATACGACTCCCAAGAAGGAAGTTCTTGTTGTTACTGAAGATACTGAAATTCATTTTAATCCACATGCCGTTGACATTAAAGAAGAGGAAGGCATCAGCTTAGGCATAAACTACGAAGATATCGGCGGCTTAGGGGAAGAAATCAAAAAGGTCCGGGAAATGATTGAGCTGCCATTAAAACATCCGGAAATCTTTGAGAAGCTAGGTATTGAAGCGCCGAAGGGAGTTTTATTGCACGGCCCTCCGGGAACAGGAAAAACTCTCTTAGCGAAAGCAGTTGCATCGGAAACGAACTCTCACTTTATTCTCATCAATGGTCCGGAAGTTATTTCCAAATTCTATGGCGAGTCAGAAGCAAACCTGCGGAAAAAGTTTGAAGAAGCGGAACAGAATGCGCCATCGATTATTTTCTTTGATGAAATAGATGCTATTGCCACAAAGCGGGAAGAGACGAAAGGAGACGTTGAAAAACGAGTCGTTGCCCAATTATTAGGGTTAATGGACGGCTTGAAAAGCAGGGGGAAAGTGATCGTCATTGCCGCTACCAATATTCCAAATTTATTAGATACTGCACTGCGCCGGCCGGGACGATTTGACCGGGAAATCGAAATTGGCGTTCCCAGTAAGGAAGGAAGATTAGAAATCCTGAAGATTCACACCAGAAATATGCCCTTTGCAAAAGATGTTAATTTAAAAGAGATCGCTAAAGTCACTCATGGTTTTGTTGGTGCTGATCTAAATTCATTAGCCAAGGAAGCAGCAATGATGGTCTTGCGGCGAATTCTTCCGGAACTGAAAGTAGAAGGCATTGATGATGGAGAAGCCATCCCGAAAGAAATTTTAGAAAAATTAATGATCACACATAAAGATTTTTTAGAAGCATTAAAATTAGTTCGGCCCAGCGCGATGCGGGAAGTATTGGTAGAAACTCCTGATGTCAACTGGACGGATATCGGCGGCTTAGAAGATGTCAAAGAAAAATTACAGGAAGCGGTAGAATGGCCATTAAAACGGCCGGAAGTGTTTAAGCGCATGGGCATTCGGCCGCCGAGAGGAATATTATTATACGGCCCTCCCGGAACGGGGAAAACACTCTTAGCGAAAGCAGTTGCCAAAGAAAGTGAAGCCAACTTTATTCTCGTTAATGGCCCCAGTTTATTGAGCAAATGGGTTGGAGAGTCGGAAAAAGCAGTGCGGGAAATCTTCCGCAAAGCACGGCAGACAGCGCCGACAATTTTATTCTTTGACGAGATTGATGCTCTTGTTCCGCGGCGCCATTCCGATACGGAATCGAGGACAAGCGAACGGGTTGTCAATCAAATGCTCACTGAAATGGATGGCTTGGAAAGCCTTAATGATGTTGTCATTATCGGCGCTACTAATCGGCCAGACATTGTTGATCCGGCATTATTGCGGCAAGGAAGATTTGACCGCGTTATTTTAACGTCCGTTCCTGATCAAGAAGGGCGGACAAAAATCTTTGAAATTTATCTCAAAAAGATGCCGATAGCGGATGATGTTAATATTAAAGAATTGGCAGCAAAAACGGAAGGCTATGTTG
>JAUYPT010000035.1 GCA_030695685.1 Nanobdellota archaeon
CAACAACTTCTTCACAGCTTAAATTAGCGAATGGTGCTTCGTGTACTGTTAGTTCGCAGTGTGCGTCAAATTTATGTGATCAAGGTATTTGTAAAGTTGCTACTGGCGGTTCCTGTACAAGTAATTCTCAGTGCGCAAACTATAATTTCTGTACTAATGGTGTTTGTACTTACATTTACTGTATAAGTCATTCCCAGTGTACATCAGGTCTTTGTTACGGTTACGGGTCCTCAAAGTATTGTCTCTCTACAACAACAACTTTAACAATTGCCTGTTCTGATTCAGATGCTGATGCTATAAGTGGCATTAAACCAACTATCCCTGGACAAGTTACACAACAAAATGGAGTTGCTAAAGACAAATGTGGTGGAGTTTATGATGGCTCACCTACAGCTGGTCTTCAACCTGTTAATACTATTAACGAAGTTTTTTGTAGTGGTCGATATGGAATGAATGTTACAGTTGTGTGTCCAAACAGCTTTCATGTCTGTAAATTGGATCCACAAGGCTATGCTTATTGCAGTACCCCAACTTTCGTAACTAAATAAGATTCTTTCAATAATTTTTTAACTTTCCATTTTCTTTTCAATAAGAGGGAATATTTATATAATTACAAAAGAGTTCCGGTAAGTGGCACGAAACATCAAGGAAGAGGCTGTCTGCGGGAAAAAATTTCTGTTCCTAACTGCGTTTATCGCCGGCTTTGTAGTCATGGCGTTAGAGATTGTTGCCTTCCGCATTTTTGCGCCCTATTTCGGATTCTCTATTTACGTTTCGGGAACGTTAATCAGCATTGTTATGATTGCTTTATCGGTAGGGTATTATTATGGTGGACAATTAGCAGATAGGAAAGGTGATCAAACAACTCTTTTCCGCTGGATTTTTTATTCGATGATCTATGTTTTTGCAACGCTGATTTCCTATAAATATATTTTATCATTCTTTTCAACCATGTTTATGACAGGCATTGTTCTTTCTTCTCTTCTGCTCTTTGGTTTTCCGATGATTGTGTTAAGCATGGTTTCACCATACATCGTGAAAATCATTTCCCGTAGTGATGGCGTTGGGCAAGCTGCCGGTAACATCAGTGCTGTGGGAACAGTAGGTGCGATTGCAGGAACACTCATTCCTACATTTTTGTTGATTCCACATATTGGTTCTTTTGCAACGTATGCTTTCTGCGCTCTCCTGTTGTTAGGAATCGTGATCTTCTTTTTTACCAGCAACAATAAGTGGTTCTTGTTGAATCTGCTTTTTATTCCTGCTCTGTTTATCCCTACAACGTCTATCGATGACAATGTTGTTCTAACCGAAGAATCAGCATACAACACGATTAAAGTTATTCATGACGATACTTTGGGATATCAACTCAGATTAAATGATAATGGAAATATCCAGTCCATCTACGATGCTCAGAATAAGTTCAATAAAGATTTTTATTTTTACTATCTCAATGCTGCGCCGCTGATCAATGATGCATCCTCAGTATTAGTGTTAGGCATGGGCGCAGGCACATCGCCGCAGCAGATGATTAAACTCTATGGCCTTTCAGTTGATGCTGTTGAAATCGACTCCGATATTGTTGCTGTCGCTCAGCAGTATTTTGGCCTTGATGATGTCCAGGAAAATCTTCATATCTTTGTCGATGACGCCCGTTCTTTTCTGAAGAAAACAGCGAAGAAATACGATCTTATTGAGATTGATATGTATCAAGGAGGATTGTATGTTCCGTTTTATGTTCTTACGCAGGAATTCTTTGAAGAGACTGAAACTGCATTAAACTCTGATGGAGTTGTGGTAATGAATGTGCTTTCTCATTCCCGTGCTGCTGATGGCGATCTTTTGTTTACCAGTGTTGGCAATACGTTGGCCAGCGTCTTTCCTACTGTTTTGTATCTTGATCTGCACAGCGCCAATATCATTTTTTTTGCCAGCAATGAAGATCTGTCGTTGTCTGAAGTTCAAGAAAGAATACGAACGAATGCTCCTGCTGATATGCCTCTGTTTCAGGAGATGGCACAAGCACTGCAGCAGTATCAGCCGCTGCAGGATGTTGAAATACTCACCGATGATAATGCACCGATAGAACAGCTGACATATAAAGTTCTTGCAGGCTTATCGGAAAAGTAATCTTTTCCATTCCTGGGAATAATTCTGGACTACTATCCACAGTGCAGCAGCAACCATGATAGCACTAAACCATTGTCCAAGGCTAAAACCAGCATACAGAATATCCTGACGATAAAAATCAACAATAATTCTACCTATTCCTTCCAGAAGGACAAAATTCCAGAAAATAAAACCTGGCTTAAATTCTTTCTTCAGGGATAGAAATAATAACCATCCGAAAATTAGAAAACGATATCCTGCTGCGTAGAGTGTGCTGGGATGCCGGCAGTTTGTGTCATAATCCAAAAAGACAACGCACCATTGTCCCTGCCAGATTCTTCCTACTAATTCACCGTTGACAAAATTGGCAATTCTTCCCAGTGCTAACGCAAAAATTGCCGGAAGAGATAGCGCATCCGCAATCTCTAAAAAAGAAAGTTTCTTTTTCTTACAAAAAAACCATACCGCAACGATACTGCCGACAAAACCGCCATGGAAACTCATTCCACCCTGCCAGATTTTGAGTAAATTCCATGGCTTAAACAGGAATTCCTGCGGCTGCCAGAAAATCATGAACAGGCGGGCGCCGATAAGCACTCCTACCATTACATAGAAAACAAGATCCCAGACTTCTTCCGCGCTGATGGCGAGGCTGTTTCTCTTTCGAAGAAAGTTCAGCCAGTACAGCGCAAGAAAGAATCCCAGCACGTAGACAAGCCCGTACCAGCGAATCTCGAGTGGTCCAAATGTAAGTAGTGTTGGGTTAAGGTTGTGAATCCACATGATACAATTAAATTGCTCTCCTTATTTTAATCTTTTCTGAGAATATTCTTATTATATTGTCTTCTTTCAAAATTTTTATATACTTCGTTTGTTTTACTCTCTTGAAAAAGATGATTACACAGATTTTTTTACGGGAATTGGAGATGTCATTATTGCGTTCGTATGGTTTTGCCGTACGGAATACAGCAGCAGTAAAAACAGATACCAGTGTTCTCGGAAACGTGACTGCGCAAGATCTTTTTGTAAAACAATTTATGGCCGCATTTGACGAAAAAAGAGCTTCTTTAGAACGGGAGATCGTTGTCGGCGGCAATAGAGATGCAGCGAAGCTTTTTGACCAAGTCCAGCGCATGGTAGACGCAAAAGTGCGTGTACTCCTATTCCATAAACAGGGCAAAATCGATGAAAAATCATTCCAAAGCGCGATTCGTGAGCTCAAAACAGAAGTCAGGTCTGTTTTTTATAACAAGGTTTCTTTGAAAGATATTGGTGTGCACAACTGATATAACTATTGGCTTACCGTAAACTTTATATAGTCACCTTTCCCTCATCCAACTAATTTAACTGAGCTTACAGCTAATATCAATTAATACAATAAGGGTGAGTTATCAATGGCAGAAAAAGATAAAATTTATTCTCGAGAGTTTTTAGGTAAGACTATCGTCTCTAAGTCTGGTAAAAAGTTTGGAGAAGTCGGTGATTTAATTTTTGAAGTAGGTTCCGGAGAATTAATCCATCTCATGCTGCGAAATCCTACAAGTTATACGGACCGCATGGAATTGGAGAAAACTCGGGAAGGGCAAATTTTAATCCCCTTTTCAGCAGTTATCGCCAGCGGTGATTACATCGTTGTTGCGGAAGAAGATATTATTTAGGTTTTTTTAATCTTATTTCTTAATCAAATCCCATATTTGTGTTACTACTTCTTCAATTGGTTGGTCGCTAAAGATAGGATAGATTAAATGCGCAGGATATTCTTTTAGCAATGGTTCTGTTGTTTGAGAATAAATGTCTAATCTTTTTTTAATCTTCCCGCTATCAGCATCGTCAGCCCTTCCTTCTTTCATTGCTCTTTTCCATAACCTATCTACAATAATATTATCAGGAATGTCAAAGTATAGAACTTGACATACAGTAACAAATTCAGTAACCATACTTACTTGAGAAGCATTTCGTGGCAAGCCATCCAATATAAGATACTGTGATAATGGCTGGAATTGGTTGTTGGAAATGTAATTTCTCAATGTTTCTTTGGCTAAGATAATTGTTGTAAAGTCATCTACAAAATTACCCCTATCAATTAAAGCCTTTACCCGTGCTCCAAGTTCAGTACTTTTGTCTAAATTTCGGAACATATCTCCTGTTGAGAAATGGAAATAGTTTCCCTTTTTCTCCAAAATTTTTCCCTGCGTTCCTTTTCCTGATCCTGGCGGTCCAACAAATAAAATTCCTTTGTATTTTTCCATCTATTTTTTTTCCACTGCAAATTCTTCATCCAGCTTTTTGACGTAATCTTTCACTCTGCTTATGACAGAGCTGAGCAGAAAATTCTGCACTTTCTCTTCAAAGATTTCAGATAATTGCCCAAATTCCGTTACTCTGTATAGATTAGCATTGGTTTCGATGAAGTGCAGATCTTTCAGCCGCTTTAACTGCCGCCGGATATTAGAGGAGGCAATGCCGAGCATCGGCAATCCCATTTCCTTCCGCGAAGCCATGACATTATTCTTAACTTCTTCCGAATGAAGCTCTTCCTTGCGCTGCCGTGCTTTTAACAGCACTTGGAAAACATCAACGACAACATCTCGTGAATCTCCCGGCTGTAATAATCCTACCGAAAGGCAAAACTTTCGTACTAATTCTCGATCACCCATCGTCGGCTTTTCATATCGCCGTAAGGTAATCTCTGCTAAAGGAGTATCCCTGCTTATTTTTCCCATTTTTTACACCTCATTTTTTACTATTATCTATTTTTTTATTTCTTAACTGTGTTCAGTTAAGATTAAAAATACCCCGCAGTTGCTGCGGTTGGTATTTTTATTTATGTAAATACCAAAATGTCAGTTTATTTTTCTCTTTTTTGTCAAGACGGGCAAAGTAGCGCCGCTCCAATTGAATAATATCGCCTTGGCGTAGATTTTTCATTGCTTCCTCTCCTAATCCTGTTATTGTTATGCCGCTGTCCATAAGTACTTCAACGGCAATCGTTTTTTGTGTCGGCAGCCAATGAATGATCTGCCCCTTATTGTCGGCGTTTTTATACTGATCATAACTGTCGGAAACGTACTGAAATTTATTATTTCGTAATTCAAAGTTGCCGCAATCCATCAGCCGGTGTACATAGCCTTCTCCAAGCCGTTTAAAATCACTCATGGCGATGGTAAATAATGAGTTTACAGTAAACTTTCGTTTTCCGCGTTCAGGAAATGTGGGATGTAAATCCAGCTGCACTTCTTTTGAATGGAAATTTTTAATGCTGATTTCGACCGGATTATCAACAAAGAAGTAACGATCAGCAATATTCTCGACAATATCTTTATTAAACGCATTAATCATTTTCCAGAATTCTTCTTTACTGACTTTTTTATCCGTGAGGCTGAGGCCCAGTTCTAAGGCAAAATGGCGGAACGTTTCCGGCTGATAGCCGCGGCGCCGTAATGCTGGGAGGAACGGCAAACGGATGTCATCCCAGCCGCTGTACTCTTTTTGTTCTATGGCCAGCTTCGTTGCAGAACTGCTTAAGGCAAAGCCTTCAAAATTGATCAATCCCCAGTGCTGGTATTCCGGCGCTTTCCATCCAAGATAGCTCATAATAATTTTTTCTTTGGTGGCATTATCCAGATGGTCTTTCCCATTGAGGACATGCGTAATGCCCAGCTCATGGTCATCAACAGCGACTGCAAAAACCATTAACGGCCAGACTTGATGTTCCTTTTTCGTTTTGGGATGGACGTGCTTGACAATGCGCATGATGGCAAAGTCGCGCATGGCCGGATTTTTATCCTTAATATCTGTTTTTAATCGTACAACTGCTTCTCCTTCCGCATATCCATTAAACATTTTGGCGTAGCGGAGCAGACTTTCTTTTGTATCCTGATTTCGGCAGGGACAGGCTTGACAATCGTTTTTCAGCACCCGCCAGGCATCAGCATCACAGGTGCAAATGTATGCTTTTCCTATTTCCACTAATTTTTCGGCATGGTCGTAATATATCCCCAGGCGGGATGATTGTACAACAACAGCGGCAATATTATTATCTGTGAGCCAGCGAGTATCATTTTCAATTAAGGTATACGCGGTGGGGTAAATATTTTCAGGATTGGTATCTTCAATACGGAGAATTAATTTGCCATTGTACATCTTGGCATATTCAAAATTTAATGATGCGCCATAGGCGTGTCCGATGTGCAGCGCTCCTGATGGTGATGGCGCAATCCTGACCACAAAATTTCCTTTTTTGGCATTCGGCAACGCTTTCAATGGTCCTTCCACCGTTATTTTTTTTTCTTTGAGCATTTCCGGCGCTATTGTTTGCAATTTTTCCGTTATTTTTTCAGCACTTAATTTTTGCACTTCCTGCACTGTTTTTTCGATTTCTTTCAGTAGTTTAGGAACATCATTTTTCAGCTCTGCTTTTTCTTTCAGTATTAGCCCCAGCACTGCCTTAGCATTGGCAGTGCCATTAAAATCTAAGGCATTTTTGAGTACGTGTTTGAGAATGATTTCTTTCATCAATGATTAGAAGAGTACTATGATTATTAAAGGTTTTGATTAAGATACAACTTTGTCAAAATTTTATGGGTGCATAAATTATTTATAGTATTATATTTTGATTTTTTATCATGAAATACAACAACTTAAAAGATAAAGTCGTAATGGTTACCGGTGCAAGCAGTGGTTTAGGCAAGTGTTTGGCACGAGCCTTTATTGACAATGGTTGTACGGTGTATATGGGAGCGCGTCGTGCTGATAAGCTTCAGAGGATCGCCTCTGCTTTTGGTGAAAAAGCTATTGCTTATCCTCTCGATGTTACGGATCGTGTTGGTATGAGAGCAGCAGCGTATGATATTGTCCGTGAAAAAAGGAGAATCGATATTTGGGTCAATAATGCCGGCGGCGAAGAAAGTTTATCTTTAGAAAATATAACTTCTGAAATACTAGAGGAAATCACAGCAGTTAATTATTTTGGTTTAGTGTATGGAACGCAGGAAGCGGCTAAATACATGAAACATCAAAAACAAGGTGATATTGTACAAATTCTTTCTACAAGTGCGTTTACACCTCGGGCAAATGAATCTATTTATTGCGCTGCAAAAGCAGCAGCATCTATATTTAGTGAGAGTGTTCAGCAAGAGTTAAAGCAGTATGGTATACGGGTATTTCCCATTTATCCTGGTGGCATGAATACAGAATTTGCACAGAAAGCGGGATTACAATCCCCACAAAATGCAATGGAACCGAAAGATGTTGCTGACATTATCCTTCATGCCCTGTCACAGCCGAGGAATATTACAGTTGTACCTAGAATATTGAGAAATGGATAACTAATATGTCCCTTTGTCCATCAATTTTTTCATTCTGGAGACAAATTCTTCCGCTTCCTGATAATAGCGCTCATAATCCTGTCCTTTAATTTCTTTGATTTCCCGATGTGTAATGTCTTTGCTTAACTTGTAGAATTTCCGCATCGTGTCAATATATTTTTTTTCCAATAAACGATGCCTGCCGTAGACTCTTTCTAACATCTCGGCAACATGATCTGGCGTGGGCGGAACTTCATTTCGTTTCATTAAGGCAGCATGAGCAGCATCGATCACGGCCCAGTATAAATCTAATGTTGCCTGCAAGATATGCCAGCGGGAGTTGAGCAATGTTTTTGGCGCTCTGCCAAAATAACGCCAGACACTTTCTGGAGAAGGACGTACCCTGCCTTGCTTCAAGAGCATCTGCAGGGGATTGAAAAATCCGATATCAAAGAGAGCAATGCCATCTCGAAGAATGTTGACTACAACAGGATCGCCGGCTCGGGCATGTTCCCAGAATGAGGTAAATGTCATGGAGGTAATATGTAGTTTCAGCGATGTATCAGCGATGAGCCTTTCAACAATAATTCTATATCCTTCAATCAGCGGTTCGCTAATGAAAAAACTGGCATCATCAGTAATAACAAGAACATCAATATCACTTCGTTCTGTTGTTTCCCGCCGTGCGGTGCTTCCAAAAACAACAACACTTAACAGAAAATCACTAAGCTCCTTTTTTAATTTTTCCGTAAATTTCTGGGCAATGGCAAGATCTCCTGAAGGATACCTGTGCATATTCTCGTTTTCTTTGCGTTGGATCTTGAATTCCATGATTTAAATAGAGATGGAGTGTTTTATTAAGCTTTTTTAATCACAAAAGAGTAGTTAAGGCTATTTTTGAGAGGGATAAAAATAATTCCAGACATCCACTAACTCTTCTAAGAAGATTGTATTTTCCTTAAAATAACGCAGTGATTCTTCCCGTGTACCCCGATTGTTTTTGGTTAACATTACCTGTTCTGAGGTAACAACTTTCATTCCACGACTAACAGCATCTTTAATTGTTTCCAGCACGCAGCAGTCTCGGTCATAGCCTATAATCATTACTTCGTGTTGCTTTTCTGCTTCCATTCGTGCCGTGAATTCTTTTGACGAGAAGGCGCTGTAATCTCCTTTATCAAAAATGTTCTCCTTTGGGATATAGGAACGGAGAGAATAGCAAGGTTGCTCTTCGCCGTCTGTCCAGCCGGTGTAAAAAGACGTGGCGTAAATGGTATGTCCTAAGCTATGGGCAATGCGGATGGTATCGGTAATAGCATTAAAGCCGGCGCGGGCAGTGCCATAAGGGTAGTCAATTTCGAGAGGAGACAATGGTATTTTCTGAGAAACGTTACACCATTTTCTGTCTAAGTAATCCCAGTCAAGGAGATAACCATATTCATGCGCTTTCAGCATTTCTTCCCAGGCTTCCGAAACATCGATGACAACTACAGACAATTTTTTCTGTTCCATCAATTTTTTAATTCTTGTAATCTTGATAAATTTTATTCTATTGTAGACTATATCTTTTTAACCATCTAAAAATTTATAAATGAGTTTCGGACAAAGTTAGCTCTAGAGGGTGATTATCCATGGAACAAAAACAGCTTGACGAACTTGATGAATCGTATTTTGGCGAAGAATTTATTGATGATGATTCCTTTGACGACTTAGAATTAGAAGATGCGCCTCGTGCCTCGGCTTCTGAAGAAAGTGATGATGATTTTGATGATATTGTTATTGAAGATTTGGCAAGCAAATCTAAAACTGAAAAAAAAGTAGTTCGAAAAGTGAAGATGACTCCAAAAGCAGTAAAGATGGAGAGGAATGACTTCACTTCCGGTGAAAATAGCTTTTACAAAGAGGCAAAACCAGCAGGAGAAGAGAAGAAAACTGCCGATTCGATGATGCAAAAGAAAAAAGTGATAAAAGAGAGCCCTAAAAAGGAACTGAAATCGTCTGCAGTCGATGTCTCTCCGACGGTAAACCCATGGGAAGGGGATGCTGTTAAATCTACTGGTTCTAGCAGCAAATCGGAGAAGACAGATAAAGTAGAAAAAGCAAATGAATCCAGCCTTTTTGCGGAAACGTCAACTTGGAAAGCGATTAGTGCAGTTGTTATTGTTCTTTTAGTTTTTTCGGTGTTTACACAAGGGTTTCACTTCTCGGAAGGTTCTCAAATCACGACTGGTGCTGTCGCCGGAGAAGGCGCCATGGCTGGAAAGGAAATCACACTTGCACAAGCTGAAAAAAGAGTACTTGATTATGTCAATCAAAATTTATTGCGGCCGCCGTATGTGGCAGAATTAATGTCATCCGCAGAACTGAAGGATGTCTTTAAAGTGACATTGTCTGTTTCCGGCCAGGATGTTGATTCCTATCTTACGAAGGACGGACGTTATTTTTTCCCGCAAGGGTTTGATATTAGTTATGCTGTCGTTGTGGAAACAGATGAAGAATCTGCTGACGTAACTGATGCAGAAGATACAGAACTGGCTGACACTTCAGCGCCGGAAGAAGTAGTAACAGCACCGGTAAATACTGAGGAAGAGGTCATCGCAGGAGGAGCAGCAAGAGAATTTACTCTGACTGCGAAGAAGTGGTTATTTTCACCGCAGGAGTTAACGGTTAAAAGCGGTGAAAAAGTGGTGTTAACAATTGTGCCAGAAGGGTTAGAGTTTACCTTCGCCATTCCGGAATTAGGAGTTGAGAAACAGGTTTCCGGAACAACGATGGTAGAGTTTACAGCCTCAAAACCAGGAGAATTTGAATTTAGCTGCAGCAGCTGCGAATCCTGGAGAGGAATGACCGGAACGCTTCTCGTATACTAAAAAGACATAAA
>JAUYPT010000036.1 GCA_030695685.1 Nanobdellota archaeon
ACAGCAAAAGAAGGAGACCTGATTAAAATTGATATTGGAGTGCATATCGATGGCTGGATTGCTGACAATGCCATGACTGTAGAAGTAGGATCTTCAACGAAATACAAAGATCTGATTAAAGCATCGCAAAATGCGTTGAAAGCAGCGATAAAACTAGTGCGCCCAGGAACACAGCTCTGGGAATTGGGAGAAGCACAGTCATCAGAAGCAGAAGCGCTGGGATTTAACATTGTCCGGAATCTCTGCGGACATACTCTTGAGCAGTATAAAGTACACGCTGGTATTTCCATTCCCACGTTTAACAACAAAGCAAAAACAGAATTGAAAGAAGGCTGGCAGATTGCCATTGAACCTTTCGTTACGGATGGCCAAGGATTAATCAAAGAAAAAGGTCCAGCAACCGTTTTTATGATGTCTAAATCCAGCAGTGCTCGAACACCATACGCACGAAAAATAGTACAAGAAGTGAAAGTGAGAAATGGTCTTCCTTTTACAACGAGAGAACTAACCAGAAAGTTAGGAAAGGGCGCTGCTGCCTTAGGATTAAAAGAGTTACAGCGTACCGGCACCATTATTGCCTACCCTCCGTTAGCGGAAGTATCGAATGGAATGGTTGCGCAATTTGAACATTCCATGATTGTGAACGATAAGCCGCAGGTTTATACACGGCATAATGATGATCAGTGGTAAAAGATATAGAGCTCTTATTTCGTTAATTTTTTCTTTATCAGCGGCAGCAATTTGTACACGAAGACTGCTGCAAGAATAATGATCACCCAAAATAGAACTGTTTTAATAATCCTCAGCGCAAATAAGACCAGATTAATAACTAAAATCAGAACAAATCCGAGGCCGATCAAGGTCAATAAATCTTTTCGATTCATGCTAATTTTTTCACCACGTCTTTTAACAGCAATAATTGTTCCGTTCCGGAACTCATCTCTTTTATAAGAATTTTATTTTTCTTTAATTCTTTTTCGCCAATAATAGCAACATACGGAATGCCTACGGCGTCGGCATACTCTAAGTTCTTGCTGATGCCTTTCTTGCCCAGCACAAAATCTGTGGCAATGCCATTACTGCGTAATTCCTGCGCTATCTGCAATGATTTGGAAATAGTATTGAGAGGAACAATTAACACTTTGGCCATAGTCCTTTGCTGCACTTTCGTTTGCAGCTTCACTTGCTCCATAATTGGTGTGATCCCGAAGGAAACTCCTACAGCAGGAACCTCTAAACCATCCTCCCCTTTCAAGCCGCGGATCATATTATTATATCTCCCACCAGCTGCGATAGAAGAGGTAATATTGTTGTTCTTAAGGTATGCTTCGATAACTGTTCCAGTATAATACCCTTGCCCTCTCACAAGCGTAAGATCAAGATTGACAAATTTTTTAATTTTTAAAGCAGTGAGATAGCGAAAAAGTTCCTGAACCTCATCTCGTCCTTCATTCCAAGAAGGATTATTTATTTTTTTAGACAGTGAAATAAAATTGTACTTTGAGGATAATAAATCTAGTACCATAGAAATCTGTTTTTTATCACATCCTAACGCCTGTAATTCTTGAGATACTCCTTCCTTCCCAATCTTCTCTAATTTATCGATCGCAATAAGCGCTTCCTTCGGTTTCGTCGTGATTCCTGCCTGCATTAGAATGCCATCGAGCAGTTTGCGATTATTAATCTTAACAATAAATTTAAATTGTAATTTTCGGAAGATATCACATACGAGAGCAATTTGCTCTGCTTCTGCTAACATAGAATTCGTTCCGATAGTATCAGCATCGCACTGCCAGAATTCTCTTTCCCGTCCTAATTTTATAGGCCCGTCACGAAAAACATTTCCTACTTGGTAGACTTTAAAAGGAAGTTTCAAACTGGGGTTTTGGGCAATATATCTTCCCAACGATGTTGTCATCTCAAAACGCAATCCTAATCGCCGGCCACCTTGATCTGTTAAGGTAAATGTCTCTTTCAGGACATCGCTTCCGGCACCAGCGCCGTATTTTGCCTCCAATGTTTCGTATCGCTCTAAAATAGGAGTTTCCAATGGCGCAAAACCATAGAGTTCAAATACATTAGTTATAGTGCTCACTACTTTATTCTTTATGATCTTCTCTTCCGGAGGCAGATCACGAGCTCCTTTTGCGGTTTGCAGTTCCATTAATAGCTAGAATTATTTGCTGTTTTATATATCTTATTCTAGACAAAAGAAAAGAGGGCGGCTGGGGAGAATCGAACTCCCTTCTCAGGATCCACAGTCCCGAATAATAGCCGTTATACGACAGCCGCCATGATAATCTTAAATCCGCTTCTCTTTTATAAAATTTGTTTCTTTTTTAAGCATTTAGAACGTAAAGAATAAATAATCCTGCCTATTTCACTGTAAAATGACAACATTACTGTATCTTTCATTAAAAGCGGCAACAAAGACATCAAAAGTAATCATTCCTAAGTTAGAAAATGCTATCCGCAACGCAGGAATGAAAAATCATTTCATCGTTTCTCAGCAAGATGATGATACAAATATTGAACATTATATCATTTATTTTGAAGAAAGGCAACTGTTAAAAAGATTGGATAGTTCTTCTTTTTTCGAGCTTCATGTAGATCAAGGAAATAAAGTTACTTTCCATGTTTATGGAGGAATCAAAACTCGTTTTCCTGTCGATGATACAGATACAGAAATAAGAAAACTTGTAGAAAAAATGAAAGAATATATTTAATATTTTTAATGCTAAATAACCAGAACTTTCTGCCTTCTTTTCACGGTTACTTTAATGTCAGTTGTGTAGCCCAAGAATTCCCCACCTGCTTGCAGAGGAAAAGGCTGATCGCTTCTGACAACAAATTCTGTACCCTGCAATGGGAAAAGAGGAGATTTTGGCAGGTGAATTGCAGCTAAAAATAAAGCCCAGAGACGAAGCGGCTTATTCAGGAAAAGGGCATGAGTGTTAATGCAGGCTAGTGCTAAAATCTGCCGATCGCCCGGCTTCATCTTTCCCAGCAATGAGCGCACTCCAAATCCATAATATGGAATTTTGCCAATGGTTATATTAATGCAGTTTTCCCACTGATACTGCCTGCCGTCAGTACTGCAGGTAAGATTATAATCTGCTCGGGAATGAAGCAATGCACGCCAACTGGCAGCGAGATAATCCGACAAGCCATGCTGTGTTCGCTGCCGGGAGTATCGCACCACTTCAGCATCGATGCCGATGGAAAGAAATAAAGTTTGAGTTTTTTTGTGATTATATTCTAATTCTAAAATATCCATTTCCATCTCCTGAAATTCAAAACGAGAGCGCAGGTATTCAAACCGTTTTCCTTTATAGAAATAAGAATAGAAAGAATTGCCGGCGCCTAACGGAAAAAAACCAAGGCTTTTTTTCGAGAAAGGCCTGTAATTCAAGGCGCTTTCAAATGTTCCATCGCCGCCAGCGATAATAATTTGTTTTTCATCCTTAATTTTATGTTCAACATTTTGAAACATATTTTTGGTATTGGAAAGATAAAAAATAGGCGCATTTCTTCTCTCAGCGAAGAGGCGTAACAATCGCCGGCGGTAGATGCTTTTGTACCCTCGAGAACGCTTATTGGCAAGAATAACGAGATGTTCCTGTTCTAATTTGTGGCCTTCCTTTTTTCGTTGGCGGATGGTTTTGCCGTAGATTGAACTCTGCTTAACGACAGATGAAAAGGCAACGATGACTGCAATGACAGTAAAAATAAACATGATGCCATCCATTACTGCCGGCCCTACAGCAGATACAGTATCGTAGCGGAAAAAATCAGCGATTAAAATACTGAAAACAATTCCCAGTTCCAATGACGTAATCAAATCACCGTGATTTTCTTCGTGAAGGGGAACATCGTCCCGTGATGCCATCCAGCGGATAATGCCGATAATAATATCTCGCAACAGTAAGAAGCTTAAAATAATCCCATTAAAAGAGCCTTGAATAGTAAATGTCAGCAGTACGCCGATAACGACAATTTTATCTGCAAATGGATAGAGGAAGGAACGGATTTTACCTCGTGGAATTTTTCGGTCGATGAGATGACTCAGAGCGACTAGCGAAAGAATGATCACGGCAATAACAGAACTACTGCTCTGGTGCTGGTTGATAAGGTAAATAAGAGCTGGAAGTACTGCAACTCGTAAAAGAGGTATTAACCTTGTAACGAACATGATTATGGAAGAAAAAAGAGTGTTTTATAAGACTTTTGAGAGATAATGTCAAAGAGAAATTTCCCTATGAAATTTCCGCCAAAAAAGTGAATAGATTATGAAGTAAGAAAAGAAAGAAGATAACTTGAATTAAAGAAAATAAAAACCTTGCGGCTTGGGTTATTAGGAGGAAGCAACCGTTGTTGTTTAGATTGTTGTTGCCGTTGGCATTGGAATTGTTATTAAGATTATTCACGAACAAAGCCCGCCTCAGTAGCCCTTCACACTGTTATCAGCAATTTTTTGCTGACCTTTTATCACCACTCCTTCAGTGCCATGCATCAAGTTGGAGTTGAATTTCATGACCACCTCAAAATAAGATAGCCGTAGAGGAAGGACGTGTAGCCCAAGCCTCTTTATTACTTCCAATACTTTGAAGCAATGCAAGGCTTAGTGAAGAATAAAAAGAATGAGTATAAATTATTTTAGTATCATTTTAAAGTTATTACAAAAAATTTTGCGGGCGCTTCGCGCAAAACCAAACGGGGCTACCGACGGAGGAAGCAACCGTTGCTGTTTAGATAGCCGTAGCCGTCGGCATTGGAATAGTCATAAAGATCACTCACGAACAAAGCCCGCAGGTGGTCTTCATTAATCTCATTTCTCAGCCAGAATCCCATATTATTTCCTTTCCGTTGGGAAAAGATAATATCAGTATGTTCCTGTAGCAGTGGTTTATCCTCTTCGACAGCTGCATTCCAGGCAGGCTGTGCCAGCACTTGTTCTTGGGTTAATACTTGATTATAAGTTCCATCATTTCTGTTTAATGGTATAACTCCATCACCATGAAGAGAATTGTAATCTATCGGTAACAATTCATCATTAAAATCTTCATTAATACCGATCAAATGCGGCGATTGCAAGATGAGTTTAAATTCAGAAGAATTTGCCTTATACGCAATGCCAGCGCAAGAATCTAAAAAAGTATTAAATAACCTTAAGCGTTGCTTCATGTTTCTTTTCTTCCCACTCTCATCATACAACGTATAGAAATCTTCTACTCTGGCTTGGATGTTTTCTTTAAATGTCAAAGGGCGGTAAACTTTCTTATCATCAATGACAAAGGTAGGATGGGTTATACTTTTTTCTTGTTCACAGGCTTCTTGTAAAGCATGAACTCCTTGTGCATAGTTATTTGCTATAGGCAGTAATTCAGATCTCGGAAATTCTTCGGCAAAAGCGCCGTCTAATTCTTTTAACTTTTCTTTTCCATTCGGAAAGTGTAATGGGAAAGAACCTTTCCAGAATTTATCCTGTAATAAATAGTCAGGAACTTTGTCCAAACCATACTCTTTACATACTTTCTCACGGCCATCTCGTAATGTCTGGCGTGCTTCTGCACTATCCAAACCATTTCGCAGCGCCAAATCAATGGCAATCAATTCACCGCGTTGGTCACCTTTGCCAAGTAAATAATCCGCAAGAACAATCCAGCTAGAGTTATCACTCCTATTTTTTTGTACGGTGGTGATTAAATGGTATAATGATTTATTCATAAACCACTTAAAATAAGCCTAATTTATAAATAGTTTGACGCTAAATAGTGGTAATTAAATGGGAGTAGTTAAAAAAATCACATCATCCCATCCATTCTCTGCTGCATGGCATTCGGCGGCAGAGATTGTTTCGATGGGCCGCCTAAAATGACATCATCAATCCTCAATATTAATTCTGCCACTTCAGCAGCGCTGGATAAGGCCTGTGTCTTTATCTTTAAAGGTTCGATAACACCGGCAGCCCAGGAATCCATGACTTCACCGCTGAAAACATTAATCCCTGCCCAGCGCTGTCCTTGATCGTGGGCAACACGCAGTTTAGTTAAGACATCAATAGGATCAAGACCGGCATTTTCCGCCAATGTTCGTGGGATAATTTCCAAGGCATCAGCAAAGGCTTGTACTGCTAATTGTTCCCGTCCAAATAATGTTCGGGAAAATACTCGCAATCTTTTTGCCAGTTCCATCTCCACAGCGCCGGCACCGGCAACAACAGTTCCTTCCCGTAAAGCAGCGGCGAGATCTCCTACAGCATCGGTAACTGCCCGTTTCAGTTCTTCGGCAACGTGTTCTGTGCCGCCGCGAACTAATATTGTAACTGCCTTTGGATTCTGGCACTGCTCAACAAAAATCATTTCTTCCTCGCCGACTTTTTCTTCTTTAACCAATCCCGCATAACCAATATCTGCAGATGTTAATTCTTTCCAATTGCTGATAATTCTGGCGTTGGTTGCCCGGGACAGTTTTTCTAGATCGCTTTTTTTAACCCGGCGCACGGCAAGAATACCCGCTTTGGCCAGAAAATGCTGCGCGATATCATCGATACCACGCTGACAGAATAAAACAGTAGCACCGGATTCCTTAACTTTATCTACCATCAAGCGCAGTGTCCGTTCTTCATGTTCAAGGAAAGAATTTAATTGTGAAGGGTCAGTAATTTGGATTTTAGCATCAATCTCGGTATTTTTAATTTCCAGTGCTGCATCAAGCAGTGCTATTTTCGCATGCTCTACTTTTTTCGGCATCGAGGGATGAATACGTTCCTTATCGATAACTAGTCCTGAAATTAAAGAACTGCTATCAGCTCTGCCGCCGATCCGCTTTTCAACTTTAATGTCGCTGATATCAACAGTTACAATGTTATTCTTCGTCTCTGCAATGCTTTTAACCGCCTGAACAAGAAGGTCCGCTAATTTTTCCTTGCTGGATTCTGCCCCTTTGCCCGTCATGGCAGTAATAGCAATGTTCCGGAGAAGAAGATCATTATTAATAGATACTTTCTCCGTTATTTCCTGCAGTATTTTCTGCGCTTCTTCTTCAGCGAGACGATACCCCTTCGCTAAAATAGTAGGATGAATTTCCTGCTCCAGCAAATCTTCGGCTCTTTTGAGCAATTCTCCAGCAAGAACAACAGCTGTCGTCGTACCATCGCCAACGGCTTCTTCCTGTGTTTTGGCTACTTCGACGATCATTTTCGCCGCAGGATGTTCAATCTGCATTTCCTTTAAAATGGTGACCCCATCATTGGTAACAATAACATCGCCGGCGGCATCGACAATCATTTTATCCATTCCTTTCGGCCCTAACGTTGTTCTCACTGCTTGGGCTACTGCTTTTGCAGCCATGATATTGTTATGCTGGGCATCCCTGCCGCTCGTTCTCCTCGTATCTTCCGGCAAAATAAAGACTGGTTGGATATTATTAGACATAAAAATACACCCTCTTCTATAAGTAGCTCTGCAGGATGTTTTTTATAAAGGTTATGCAAAAAAAATTAATAATCTAAAATCATCAACAGTTAAAACAAGAAGAGAAAAATTACTGGTATAATTTTTGACTTATTTTTGACAACAGTTATTAATGACCATCTATTAGAAGTCGTTGCCTGGTATGATAACGAGTGGGGTATAACTGCAGCTGTGTGGATGCGATTAAATGAATAGCTTAAGTTATCTTCTTATAGATGATAGTACTTTTTTAACAGCTTCCGTACTATTCATGACATAAAAATGAACGCCGGGAACGCCTCGATCGAGCAATTCCTGCACTTGTTGTGTTGCCCATAACACTCCAATCTCAGAAACATTTTTTTCCTTCGCTGTTCTTACTTCTTCTTCTAATAATGAGGGAATAGTTACACTAAAACGTCTTGGAATTCCTTCTAATTGCTTCATGGAAGTTATTATCTTTAACCCAGGAATAATCGGAACGTTAATTCCTCGTTGTTTACATAGTTCTATAAAATTAAAATAGTAACTATTGTCAAAGAACATCTGTGTTGTAATATAATCAGCGCCGGCAATGATTTTATTTTTTAAATGCTGAAGATCTGTTTCTAAATCTGGAGCTAGGAAATGTTTTTCTGGATAACCAGCAACACCAATACAAAATGATGTTTTGTCCGCCTGAGCATCAAGATAGATCCCATTATTCATTTTTTGAATTTGCCTAACTAAGTCAACAGCATATTTGTTTTGACTCCTGCTTTCCATAACTTTCTTCACAAAATTAGGTTTGTCCCCTTGCAAAGCTAGAACATTTTTAATGCTAAGATACTGTAATTCGATAAGAAAATCCTCCGTTTCTTCGCGTGTAAAACCGTTACAAAGAACATGAGGCACGGCATCAATTCTATATTTATGTTGGATAAGAGCACAAATTCCTAAAGTTCCGGGACGCTTACGAATAACTCTTTCTTTACCCTCGGAATATAATTTTTCAGAAACATGACTGGTTACATCAATGAACGGTGGGTGATATTGTACAAGACTATCAATAAGTGAAATAATATCTGTGCAATTTGTTCCCCTAATCGGCGGGACTATTTCAAAACTAATCCACGGTGTCTTTTGTTGTATATGCTCAGTAACTTTCATTATTTAAACATAATTTTCTTCATTGTTGATGAGATACCCCCGCAGCTTGCTGTGGGGATAGGAAAGCAACACAAGAAGGATCAGGTCCTTCTGTGCAAAAGGGAAAACTATCCCTTTTTGCACCAAAAACTTCGTAGCTGAATAGTGTCCATTGGTTTAAAGTCATACCCTGTAGTTGTTGCTGAGAATCAACTCACGAACGTTAGGACTTGATGCTGCGGGGTTTTTTATCCCCAAAAACTGACTTAATTTAATAATGTTATCATTGTATGCAAGACCTACCTCATTTAAGTCTCTCAAGAAGAGGGATCATTGATGAGAAGAAAAGAGTTTCGCCAACCTCTTTATAAAATGTAGTGATCAATTATCGCCTTCACTATAATAATCTTTATTAAGCGAGAATCATGCTTCCTTGTACGAGGGGACATGGCACAGATTATTTTCTTAGGTACGGCAGGCAGCTCTGCAGTAGTGAATAAACAGTTACGATCCTCCGGCGGAATTATTCTTAAAGTAGAAGATTTACAGTTTCATATTGATCCCGGCCCGGGAGCGCTGCAGAAAGCACGGGAATATGGCGTGCAGCTTCAGCATAATACGGCTGTTTTAGTATCTCATCATCATCTTAATCATTGCAATGACTTAAATGCAGTTATTGATGCCATGACACATTCCGGCATTGAAAATCGAGGAATTGTGCTGGGAAGCAAATCTGTATTGATAGGAGGAGAAGGATGTCATCCTTTCCTGACACAATACCACCAAAATTTAGTGGAAAAAATTATCCCCCTCGAAAAAAATCACAAAGTAGCCATTGAATTGGTGGAGATTAACGCCCTGCCGGCAGAACATACGGATAGGACTGCACTGGGATTCAAGTTCTTCTGCCCTAAGTTTACCCTCAGTTATACTGGTGATATTGTGTCACGGTTGTCTTATCAGCGTTAGAGCGAGTCTAAACTGAATGTTTTATAACTTTGTCGCCAAAGCCATAGCATAAGAGCGTGTAGCCCAGCTCTACTCCACATTGCGCAGAGTAATGCCGAGACGAAAGAAAGAAAAAATGATTATTTATATAATCTTCTGATTCTGCCTTCTATGTTTGGCCTTACAGATGGTGCTACATCATCGCCTAGGCAGGCTAAAATTTCTTCCATTGTCGGAGCAACTATTTCCTGTGGAACTGATGGAACTTGATCATTTTTTGGCGCGTCGCCTTCGGCGCTTTCCAAACGTACCCCACGCAGGTCGTCATGACCGCATACGAAAAGATCAAATGCAACGAAATAGGAATAGTTGATGAAAATATTCAGCCACGAAGCCCGC
>JAUYPT010000054.1 GCA_030695685.1 Nanobdellota archaeon
CTATTACCCTTCAGGAATTGGCTGGCCGAAGAGAAATAGATTTGGTACTGTAAAATGACCACTAAAATCACCTTTCAAGGAATAGAAGAATTGAAGAAACAAGCTCTTACAGGAAATGATGAGAACGCTATTCTTGTTTTAGCTGATGCACTGCAAAGTCAAGGCGATCCCCGTGGCGAATTTTTTGTATTAAATTATCAATTGGAAAAGAATGCTCATAAATTAAGTCCTAAAGAAAAATCAAACTATCAGCAGGAGCGGAAAAGAGTATTACAACAATTATTCAAGATCGAATCATTAGAAAAAAGATTTAGGCTGCGTAATATTCTCCATGATGGTGATTTGTATGTTGTCGATTGGAGCAAAGAATTGCTGGAAGATGGAGAACACTTGAGGCAGGAAGAATGGCTGCGAGAAACGAAAAATAGCCTCTGGAAGGTTCCATCAGCACCATTGTATTATTCTTCACTTTTGGCGCTGCATGAGGCGAGTGACATTATCAATCAGGAGTCAATGAGTTACAAGACAGAAGTTGAGAACTACTGTCAAACAATTTATCCAGAGTATTTTGATCCGGCAGTTATTCAAGAATGCCGGCAGATGCACCGTGATGATTTTCGATTAAGGAGAATGATGACGTCGACAAAATTGATCTATGCACCAAATGAGAGTGTTCTTGCTCTTGACTCTGTCATTCACAATTCTAAATATGGTGGTTCATTTTCCTTTGTTGGTCCTAATGGTTATCTTGATGATGAAACGTTATCTTTAAACTACAAGATGAAATATATTTTAGGAACCGATGATTGTCAGGAAATAATCACGGTTTTTCATAATCTTTCAGCTAGATTTCCTTATTTACTAAGGTGCTATGCAAGATCAAATGCTTACTCTGGATATCCATTATCTTTAGTGACTCTTCCCAGCTTAGATCATCTCTATATAGATACCTATAATGACACTACTGGTAACGTCCGCGGCATCATCGCCCGAAAAGCACTCGAATTTAACGAGGAAGAAAATGATCAATAAAGACTTAACGGCAATAGTATCTGAATTCCTGACTTCATTTGTTCCTACTACTATCTATAACCATGGAAAAGACCTCTCCAGCCTGAAATATGAGATCTTGCGGAATATTCCTCTTTTTGCGAGTATTGTTGAGACGGTTGATACCAATAATCTCAAAAGTTTATGGAACGGCCTTGTCTGGTACGCTGTATTGACTCCATTAGTCTATGCCCAAAATAGGGTGAGGCATCTTAAATTATAACTACTATTTAGTACTAAAAACAACAAAAGATTTATAAATAAGCCTACTAAAGAGACACTTACTGGTGATGAATAATCTCAGTAGGAAGATAAAACTATGATCGTACAAATTGATTTTTTAAACAAACTCAAGGACTTTGGCTTGAACTCGTATGAGAGCAAGCTGTGGATTGCACTACTGAGCAGAGGAGTATCTACCGCCGGTGAACTATCTGATATTTCTAATGTTCCAAGGTCACGAGCGTATGATGTTCTGGAATCGTTAGAAAAAAAAGGCTTTATTGTGGTTAAAGTAGGCAAGCCAATCAAGTATCTTGCTGTTCCTCCTGCTGAAGTTATTGAGCGGGTGAAAAAGAAAGTTGAGGAAGAAGCCGTGCAGCGAAATGAAGTCTTATCTCAATTAAAAGACAGCGATGTTTTAGGAGAATTGAATTCTTTGCATACTGAAGGCATAAAATTAATTGATCCTACTGACCGTTCCGGCGCCTTCCGGGGCAGAGCAAAAAGTTATGAGCATCTGATTACAATGATTAAGAATGCGCAAAAGAGCATTACGATTATGACCACAAAAGATGGTGCCGAACGAAAAATTAGCGTACTCAGTAATTATTGTAAGAAAGCAGCCCGCAATGGCGTTGCCATTAAAATCTTTGTTCCAGCGGCAACGAGTAAAGATGTTATTGATGAATTTTCCCATTTTGCAGCTGTTAAGCAGTATAAAAATGATGACACTCGGTTCTGTATTGTCGATGGAAAAGAATTATTTTTATTCTTGACCGATGACCAGAAAGTTCACAAGAGTTATGACTGTGCAGTCTGGATAGAAGCGCCGTATTTTGTGAACTATTTTAACACTCTTTTTGAAAATGAGTGGAAGGGAAGCAAATAGATGACACAGCACCTGAATATTGATGACACTATTTTGGAAAATTATACTTCCAGCTTAGAACCACGAAGTCTAAGTCAAAGTGGATTAAATCTTTTAATAACGGGAGAACTTCCTTATTCGCCGGAAGAAATGAAACAAGAATTATCTTATTATTTTAATGATAGTGTCAGCGAGGTTCAAGCTGTCAGCGGCCATATACCTTTAAAGACTTTTTGTGACTTGCTGCAGGGTGCGGATGTCTCGCTTCGTCTTGCCACCAAAAAAAAGCTGTTCATGTCAATGTATGAAGAAACTTTTGCTCAAATAGCGAAAAGATTTGGAAAGCTGTCCTTCCTGTTGCATTCGTACAGCCTTAAGAATGTTGACACTTTGCTGCAGTACGCACAATCCAGAGTAAACCCCAAAAGATAGTTATTTATATTCCTTTTTTCTTTCAATGAAAATGCCCTCATTAAAACAAGTTATTCTTTTGCGCCAGGATTTGAAACTGCCTCTCGGAAAGGCGGCAGCACAGGCCGCTCATGCATCTGTTGATGCTGTCCTCAAATCTGATAAAAAGATACTTAACGCCTGGAGAGACCAAGGCATGGCTAAGATTGTGGTGAAAGTAAAAGATGAAAAAGAACTGATCTATTATTTTCAACAGGCGAAAGAAGGGGGCTTAATCGTTTCATTAATTACCGATGCCGGAAGAACGGTAGTTGCGCCAGGAACAAAAACTGCTGTTGCTATTGGCCCGGATGATGAACAGAAAATCGATGCAGTAACGGGGAAATTGTCATTATATTAATAGTCACTAAAAAGTGACATAATATTTATAAACAGGGCTTAATTTAGGCTTTCTATGGATAAGACATTACAAGAGCTCATTGCTACTGTACAAAAAGATATGCGTGATAACAATAGCTGGAGTGTTCTTGCTGATAAATTATTGGAAGACGGCAATCCTCACGGGGAAGCTATCGCGAATGATATTAGCTTTCGAAATGGGAAAATTACAGGAGAAGAAGCTACAGAAGCAAGAACCTTAGTACTTTCCCAACGGCAGAAAGTGTGGAAACAGTATTTTGATACAGGAGAACAAGTACCTTCTTATTTCATTGAAAACGACCAATTATGGCTAGGCGCTTTTCCTTTGAAATTTCCGAATGGAAAGAGTAAATTAAATGAGTTAGACGTCGCTTTTGTCACAGAAGAATTTCCGAACTATAAAATCATGCCTCAAACTAATAATTATGCTTCAAGCGTCTATCAATTGCGAAGACACTGTGAACAAGAAAAAAGTACAACACACCCTACTTTTGTTATTGATGGTAAGACAGTTCATCGCCCTTTCACATTTAAAGAGAATATCCAAGCCAGAGTGGAAGATTTCTATACGTTGTACGATGAGAATGGTAAGAAAAGAGATTTGCAAGACAGATTACGTTTATTTAATATTTGGCTAGACTCTTGCACTGGCATTGCGTATAAAGCAAATTCTTCGAAATTCAAAATTATTCCACAGTGTGAGCAATTGATCACAATTGATGAAGTATTTAATGAACAATTTTTACCGATTGATTATGATTCTGTTGATGGTATTCGATTAAATAGAAACGAAGGAACTTATAATCAATTATTAACACCAGAACAAGTGCTGAATCATCCTGCTTGGTTGGCGGCTGTAGAAGAGAATAAACCACTGCTACAGGAATATATTAATATTGTCTTTTCTCAACGGAAAGGAAAAAATATGGGCTTCTGGTTGAGAACTAATATTATGGAAGACCACCAGCTGCGGGCTGTGTTCGTTAGTAATCTTAGCAACAACTCTAATGCCAGCGGCAACAGCAATCTAAGCAGTTACGGTGCCTTCCTCGCTCGGTAGCCCCGTCTGTATAAGCGCCGCAGGCGGCGCGCCAAATTTTTTAATAACTTTATGCTTGCCAACACTCTTTATGTCTATTCCAAATCCGCAAAACCTTTATAAATAACCTCCTTCTCAAGCCTGAATATGAAGATTCCGAAGGTGGTTAAGCGATTCTGTAAAACGTGTAAAAAGCATACATTACAAAAAGTGTCGCAGAATAAGAAGAAAATGGCTCGTTCCTTAAGTAAAGGATCAAAAGTGCGCGCCCGATTGAGAGGCCGTGCCCGCGGTGTCGGAAACTTAGGACGATATTCGAAGCCTGCTGTTACTAAGTTTAAAAGAACTGGTGCAAAAGAGACCAAAAAAACGGATTTCCGGTTTACGTGTGAAGTCTGTAAGAAAATGTCCTGTCAGCCGTATGGTTTACGGGCAAAACGGGTGGAAATAGTTTAAGATGGAAAAAGTTACCAAAAGCAAATTTATTAAAGTACGCTGCTCTAAATGCAAAAATGAACAAATTATATTTGGCAATGCCAGTAATGTTGTTCTTTGTTTAGTCTGTGCTAAAGAGCTTGCTCATCCTACCGGCGGCAAATCGAAAATCTCGGGCCGAGTGTTAGAAGTTCTTGAATAATTTTGTACAATGGCTGATTTAATTTATTTAGATTTAAATGCAGTTCAATTATATGGTTCTCAAAGCGCTGTAGAAACTAATTGTGTTAATGCTCTCAGTCAGGGGATAGAATTAGGGGACACTATGCCGCCGGTTCATGTGGTTAAAATTAATCCTGAACGCTATGAACTGACACTGAAGGGATTAGATTTTTATAAAGAAAATCTTGGCGGACATCACCGCGCTGTTGCGCATTACATCGCTAATGCATTGTTGCCGTGCATCGTAGAGAAAAACCATCTTTTTTCTCCTTATTGTAGGATAAATTGTAGATTTCATATAAGAGATATAATTCTGTATGATAGTGTCGATGAATATGAACGCCGAAAAAAACTTTCTTTCTATCGTTAAATAACCCAATAACATTTATAAATAAACTATTGTATGAATTGATTATGT
Source organism: Nanobdellota archaeon (assembly GCA_030695685.1). Taxonomy (GTDB): domain Archaea; phylum Nanobdellota; class Nanobdellia; order Woesearchaeales; family GW2011-AR9; genus JAUYPT01. Next base: position 5,086 of record JAUYPT010000054.1, read on the forward strand.
TTTACAAATTAAAAGGCCTGCCGGAAGAAGATGAAATTGTGTTATGTAAAGTAACAAAAATATTTCCTAATTCTGTTTTTGTTGATTTATTGGAATACGATCGGCAAGGCATGGTTCACATTTCTGAAATCTCACCCGGCCGAATCCGGAATTTGCGGGATTTTGTCAGCGAAGGCAGGCAGATAGTCTGTAAAGTGCTTCGCCTTGACCGTGAAAAAGGACATATTGATCTTTCGCTGCGAAGAGTAAATTCTATGCAGCGGCGGGAAAAGCTGGATGAAATTAAACAAGAGCTGAAAGCAGAAAGTTTGATGGTTAATCTGGCCAAAAGACTGAAAATGGAGCCGCAGAAGTTGTACAAAGAAGTTGCGGACAAAGTGCTTAAAGAATATTCCTATATTTATCTCTGTTTTAAAGATGTGGCATCAGAAAACCGGGATTTAGCAGCGCTTGGAATTCCACTAAAAATAGTGCAGGAATTAACGGCTGCCATTCTGGAAAAATTTAAGCCCAAGAGCGTTACCCTGCGTGGGGAAGTGAGGCTACAGACCTATACTACCAACGGCATTGATAAAATTAAATCACTCTTGATTGATATTGAAAAAATCTCACCAACAATAGCACTCTGTTATTTAGGCGGCAGCAGATATAAATTAGTGATCGAAGCTGCTGATTATAAAAGTGCTGAAGGGACACTTCATAAAGTTCAAACTATTTTGGAAAAATTTAATGATAAATTATCAACAGCTTCTTTTGAGCGGGAGAAGAATGATTAAAGCCTATGGGAGCGCGAATTTTATATTGTCGTCATTGTGAAAAATACACTCTGGAAAAAATCTGTACACTGTGTAATCTGGCGACAGAACTTCCTAGGCCTCCAAAATTTTCTGTAGAAGATAAATATGGGCAGTACCGCCGGGATGTCAAGAAAAAAGAGCTGCAGAAAAAAGGATTATATTAAACTTAATTCTATTTAATTATTGTTATCCTTAACGAAGATTAAGATTAAGCGATTTACCGATAATATCCACACCCTCGGAAGAGCCTTCAAATGATGAACCACTGGTTGTACTATTATCTCCGACGAGGTCTAGATTTATGCTGCCAAGGTATTGGTAAATGGTAACGCTTTGGCCTTCTTCAAGCTTATATTCCAAACCATCACTTACTTTAAGGTTTCCCACGCCGCTGACAAACTGTACAATATCTAATGCTATCTCTTCAAGAGAAGCATGATTGTATTCTAATCCTTCAAAAGAAATGCTGATCTCTTTATCCGACGCCAGCGCAATACCATTAATTTCTAAACGTTTGGCGCTGCCATCCAACGAAAACAGAACATCATCAATACTGATTCTTCCATTAAATTCTGCAATGTTAAGATTAATCTCCTGGATATTGCTTAACTCTACATCAT